>JAIROL010000238.1 GCA_031257565.1 Tannerella sp.
AACAGGAATAGCGATATTAGGGTTTGCCATCATTTATTTTATTGATAAATTATCCAAAAAGAAAAATATCGGTTAGTTTTTCCGTTATACCTGTTTTTCATTTAATATTTGGATAACGAAAGAAGGAAAGACGCCATGTATGGCGTCATTTATTGATACGATGAATTTATTAAATTGAAGATATTGTTATGAACCGGGACATTTGCATATCTTTAATCATAGGCCTTAAATCGGGTTCTTATGAAGACTTTGATAAACTGTATGCAATCTATTCGGATATGCTGTACGGTTTTGTGCTGAATCTGACCAAATCGCCGTCAGAGGCTGAAGATATTTTGCAGGAGACTTTTTTGAGGATATGGAAGGCGCGAACAAAAATATCTGAAAATAAGTCTTTTAAGTCATACTTGTACACAATCGCCCAAAACCTGATCATAGATTCTTTTCGTAATCAGATGAAAAGTGTGGCATTTGAGGAGTATATAAATAGCGAGGCTTATCAATCCTATGCGGAAAATTGTGTCGAAAAAGAGGTTGATTTTGACGAGTTCCGTCAGGTGTTTGAAAAAGCGAAGAGAAAGTTGACGGAGAGACAACGACAAATATTCGAACTTAGCCGGGAACAGGAACTTTCCATATCCGTTATCGCAGAAAAGTTACATCTCTCCGAAAAAACGGTGAAAAATCAACTCTCATTAGCAATGAAAATGTTACGGGAAGAGTTGTCATATTATTATTTTTTCCTCTTTTTATTTCTAAAACATGTTTTATAACATGTGAATTAGGTCGGGACTTTTTATTCTTTTGAACGTAATACTTGAAAATATAAAAACGGATTCATGAAAAATTCTCCGCTAAAAGATTTATTGACGCTCTTTCTTTTTGAGAAAGTTACTCCGGAAGACTTTCACAGATTGAGTGAAATCGTCATGCGCTCTTCGAATAAGGAATTAGATAGCGAACTTAAATCAATATGGGATGAAACGGATCCTGCTACTTTGATGAATAAAGAAACAAAAGCGAAAGTGTTGGCAAATATTCACCTGCAAATGTTGACCGGAAATAAACGGATTTCTTTTCAGTGGATAAAGATGGCGGCCGTTGTTCTGCTGTCTGTAATTATTTCATTAGGGTCTTATTTTTATTTTTCCGACAAATACCGGACAACGTCGGAAGAGTTTATGGTTATGGCCGAAAGCGGACAGAAAACAAAAATACGTTTACCCGACGGAACGCGCGTATGGCTTAATTCCGATTCCAAATTGAGTTATGCCTCCGATTTTAACCGGAACAGCCGGCATGTGAAATTAGAAGGAGAAGCTTTTTTTGAAGTCGAAAAAAATAACGGCATGCATTTTATGGTCAAGACGGAATGTGTGCATGTGATTGTACATGGAACGGCATTTAATGTGTCGGCATATAAGGAAGATCCGGCGATAGAAATATCCTTGCTGAGGGGAAACGTCCGTCTGGCATATCCCGACAATACATTGATTACGGAGTTGTATCCTGATCAGATAGCATCTGTTTCAAAAAAGAACAAGAAATGGAGGATTGGATCTTGTGATGCGGAAATGGAATGTTTGTGGACCCAGAACAAACTTAAATTTGAAAATGCGCCTGCGACAGAAGTTTTTCGTAAATTGGGACGTTGGTACGGAGTGAATATATCCGTTGAAAACAGGAATGAAAATATCCTCTATGGATTTACGCTGAAAAATGAATCGCTCCGGGAAATACTCTATGAGATAAATAAAATTACGCCTGTTGTATATAAAATAAACGGAGAGGAGGTGAGTATTACATATAAATAATCGGTAAAAAAGATGCATGAGGAACTGCCATTCCCCATGCACAGAATACATAACAAAACTCTATACTTGCATCATCTAAGCGGCGCTTGGATAAGAGTGGTTTGTTATATAAATGGCAAAGTTAATTATTTTTTTTATTTTAATCTAATACATATGCAATTTAAAAAATTAATCATGCTGTTTTTTTTAATGCTGATATCTAATGTCCTGTTTTCCCAGTCATCGCAGAAGATGGATATTCATCTGGATAATGTCAGTTTGAAAGAGTTTTTTGCTGTCATTGAAAGTAATACGGAATATACTTTTATGTATAAAAATCTGAATCTGGACACTCCGGTATCTATAGAAGCAAAACAGAAAGAAATTGGAGATATTTTGGAACAGGCGCTGAAAGACATAAACTTAAGTTATGAAATATCAGGTAAACGTATCATATTAAAAGACCTGTCCGTTGAAGATTTTCAGATAAAAAAGAAAACGGTATCCGGTACGGTTTTAGATGAACAGGGAGAATCGATCGTCGGCGCCAATGTTGTCGAGAAAGGAACTGCGAACGGGGTAATTACGGATGTTGACGGTAAATTCACCTTAGAAGTACAGACAAATGCAACGCTACAAATATCTTATATAGGGTATGCCATTCAGAATGTTAGCGTAAGGGACCGGACAAGTATATCGGTATGGTTGACGGAAAACGCGCAAGCGCTGGACGAAATTGTCGTTGTCGGTTATGGGACACAGAAGAAGGTGAACCTTACCGGCGCTGTTGCCGCAGTCAGGCTCGACGAAAAGATGTCCAGCCGGACGGTGACGAATTTGTCGACAGGGTTGTCCGGTTTGATCCCCGGTCTGGTAGTACAGCAAAGTACGGGATTTGCAGGATTTGACGGCGCTACGTTACAAATACGAGGACTAGGCTCGGTCAATAATTCGAATCCTCTGATCGTTGTCGATGGAATGCCCGATGTAGATATAAACAGGATTAATATGAACGATGTGGAAAACATCTCTGTATTGAAAGATGCCGCATCGTCGGCTATTTATGGTTCGCGAGCCGCCAATGGCGTAATCCTGATCACCACCAAAACGGGAAATAGAGATGAAAAGGCGAAAATCAATTACACAGGCTCTTACGCTATATCCGAGTTGAGTAATTTTTATGATTATTTAGCCGATTATCCCAAGGCCATGACAATGGAAATGCGTACGGTCGGCGCGGGAAACGGCGCTTCCGGATTTCGTTATGGAAGCGTGGAACAATGGATGGCCAGAGGATTGGTCGATCCCCTTCTTTTCCCGAATACAAATCAATACGAGGAAATGTTTCGACGTGGAAAGGTGCAGACCCATAGCCTTTCCGCTTCGGGAGGGAACGAAAAATTTACTTTCTTTTTATCTGCCGGAATAATGAATCAACAAGGCGTACAAATTAATAACGATTATGACCGGTATAACTTTCGCGTGAATCTTGATTATAAAATCAGGGATAATATAACGGTCGGCTCCCGCATGGATGGTCAGTGGACGAACTCCATTTACCCGAGAGGCGCCGGACTGGAAACGGCCGGATTAATGTATGCCGTATCGGGTATCCTCAATTATAATCCCGAAACGGGACAATACGGAGGAAGTATGGCTTATGGAGAGAACGGTTCGGCAGGGAATATGCTGGCCGAATACGAAGTATGGCACAGCAACAGAAACCAGCAGCAGTATAACGGGAATATTTTTGGAATATGGGAAGTGATAAAAGGATTGAGAGTGAGAGCGGATTATTCCATTCGTTACTACAATCAGTTTACTAAAAGTTATAACGACCCGACGGTTCAATGGAATTTCCAACAGGGAACACAATCGCGGACAATGATTGCCGCCAATGCCGGCGTATCGCAGGAGATCAGGCAGGGCTACAAAACATTGCTGCAAGGACAGATTTCGTATGATAAAGAATTGTTTCCCGGACATCAGTTCTCGGTGATGGCAATAGCCGTCGAAGAGTTTTGGTTCGACCGTTTACTGAGCGGTTCGCGGAATGACCGTCTGCATCCGTCTTTGTCCGAGTTGAACGCTACGTTGATGTCTTCGCCTAACGCCGGAGGATACTCCACTACGGAGGGATTACTCTCCTATATCGGCCGGTTGAATTATACGATGTACGATAAATATCTGTTGGAGGCTAATTTTCGTTACGATGGTTCGTCGAAATTCTCGGAAGATCATCAATTCGGCTTCTTCCCTTCAATAGCTTTAGGTTGGAGAATATCCGAAGAAAACTTTTTCGAACCGCTCAAAGCTATCGTCACCCAGACAAAACTTCGCGCTTCCGTCGGTTCGCTGGGGAATAACACGTTAAACGCCGGAAACGTCTTGTTGGACAGAGGCGAACAACAGCTCGTACTCTCCAATACGAATTATGTCGTCAACGGAGGGCTAGCGAAAGGGTTCAGTAATACCAAAATGATCAATCCCGAACTTTCGTGGGAAGCAACTACGGTTAAAAATATCGGGTTGGATCTGGGGTTTCTCCATAATAAACTTTCTGTGGAACTGGATTGGTATGACCGGCTTACGACAAATATGATCCGTCCGTCGGACTTTTCCACGCTGCTTAGCGGATATTCCGCTCCGCGTAAAAATATCGGGGAACTTCGTAACCGGGGCGTTGAAATGAACCTCAATTGGCAATCCAATATTAGAAACCTGAAATATAAGATAAATGTCAATGCGTCGATAAACAGAAACTCACTGGAAAAATGGAACGAATTTCTGAGTAAAGGATGGATTTACTTAGATATGCCGTATCATTTTGTTTACGGATACGAAGCGCAAAAAGAACTGATTCAAAGTTGGAACGAGATCTATAATGCTCCTTTCCAGTCTGCAAATTATATGGCGCCCGGCGATATCTTGCTGAAAGATGTAAATGGCGACGGACAGGTAAACAGTGAAGACCGTACGGCGTCAAGCGGGAAATATCGCGATCGAGCGTCGGGACAATATGGACTGACATTCTCGTTGGAATGGAAAAATTTTGATTTGATGACGTTATTTCAGGCTGCTTCCGGCAGATGGGACTATTGGTTAGATTCTTATAATAATGTGAATCCGCCGGCAGACCGTTATGGTTTTCAGACTTTCCACTGGTATGATACATGGTCGCCGGATAATCGTGGCGCATCTTTACCCAGGTTATCAACCGGTTCGGGAGGAAGAAACAGGGAAGAATCGACGTTCTGGCTGGACAATGCAGGTTTTATCCGAATGAAGAACCTGCAACTCGGATATAATATGTCCCGGAAATGGATGCAGAAAATTCAACTAGATCATATTCGTGTCTATTTTTCTGCCGAAAACATCTTTACGATTACAAAATGGCGGGGCGTCGATCCGGATAAATACAGAGATTTTGACCCCTATCCTTTAGCAAAAACATATTCAGTAGGTTTAAATATCGGGTTATAATCATAAAAAAATAGTAGTAATATGAAAAAAATAGTATCTATTCTCTTGATCGGCATTTTTCCATTGCCTTCATGTATAGACAATATACTCACGCAGGAATCGGCCGTCGATTTACCGGACGCTTATTTCTGGAATACGACGGAGGACGCCTTATCGGCCGTATATGGCGTATACAATGCGACGCGCACACTTTTCGGACGCGATTATTATTTCGACGGAATGGGTGAATTTCAATGGACCCGCGGTACCAGTCTAGGAAGTGGGACATGGCACCCGCAGGCAAGTTCGGCGAGTAGCATGGGCTTCATGTGGAACAATGCCTACGCCGTGGTCAACAGGGCTAATTACGTCCAGAAAAATCTCAAAGTGATGATTAATAAGGAAAATAATAGCGCTACGTTGAATACATTGAGAAGAATTGAGGGTGAAACCTGCTTCCTGAGAGCTTTGGCTTATTTTCGGCTGATACAATTATGGGGCGACGTTCCATTTTATACAAGGGTCTTAACCGGAAACAACGAGGCTGTTACACTTACCCGTACGCCGATCTCCGCCATTAAAGATTCTCTCCTTTCCGACCTGACATATGCCATAGAAACGCTTCCGGAGACATTAGCAGGAAGTGAACGGGGACGAGCTTCGCAGGTTGCCGCGTATGGATTCCGCGGGAAAATAGCGTTGTATTGGGCTTCGTGGAAGAAAAACGGCTGGCCGGAACTCGGCGGATTTACTCAAAATGCCGGTGAAGCGAACGAATATTATGCGCACGCAGCAGCTGATTTTGAAAAAGTCATCAAAAATTATGGGTTGAAATTATTCAGCGAAGGCAATCCCGGCGTTGCAGACCACCCGAAATACGGGGACTTGTTTCAAGTAGCAAATGAATATGATTCGGAAATCCTGTTTTCTGTGCAATACGGCGGGCCGAACTTGGGACAAGGACAGGAATTACAGAGAGATTACGGCACGCGAAGTACGGGGAATGGCCAATGTTGGGTGCAAGCGACTTATCGTCTGGCCAATCGTTACCAATCGCTTACTACCGGCGATTTTCTTCCGCCGTTGATATTGAATGCAAGCGCAACGCTGGAAGGCGGCGCGCGCAATCCGGCCTCTTATCATAACAGAGATTGGCGAATGAAAGCCACGATCATGTGGGATGGACAGAGGATGTTGCGGATCGATGCCAGCGGTTATGTTGTCGGCGACAGCATCACGTTTATGTTTGGAAGTACTGACGGAAACACTTACATCAATTACGACTCAAATCCCATGACGGGTTATCTTTTCCGTAAATGGATACGTCAGGAAGGTATTGCCGAACGAAGCGACGGACCTTGCGATTTCTATCTGATGCGTCTTGCGGACGTATATCTGATGTATTGTGAAGCCGTAAACGAAGTGAGCGGTCCTAATGACGAGCTGGTGGTACTGGTAAATAAAATCAGAGCCAGAGGGAACCTGCCAGGATTAGCGCCCGAAAAATATGCGGACAAAAATGCTTTTTTTGACGCTATTGAACAGGAACGGATCGTAGAACTGGTAGCCGAAGGACATCGCCCGTTTGATATACGCCGTTGGAGGAAAGTAGAGACAATTTGGCCTTCCCCGACAGGACAAGTATTGTATAATTCGAGTGGGACACGGATACGTGACGAATTTTTGAATACTCCCGAACGCGACTATCGTCGGTTTTATATCTATCAGATACCGACGGCTGAACGTGAACGGAATGTGGATTTGACACAAAATGATCCCTGGTTATAATTTAAAATAATTATGTATATGAAAAATTTAGTTTTTATAGGGATAATCGCAGGATTGTTCTTCCTGATATCTGCTTGTGCCGATTATCCTATAGATGATAAAGGAATGTTGATTACAACAAGAAACCAATGTTATATGAGTATGTTTGAATTGTTGGGACCCGATAACCGAACGGTTCTTGTGTCGGGGCAAACCGTGATTGACACAGTCGCTTGTACCGTTACCGCAGTAGCCAGATTCGGTACTAACAGGACGCATCTGAAACCTTATTGCAGTTTAGTAACCGACGCTATTGTGGAACCGGAAATGGGTACATGGGTTGATTTTACCCGGCCGCGTAAATATACGGTGATTTCAGGGAACCGGCAAGTCAGAAAGGAATATACGATCACGGTTGGATTACAAGGTCAGTAACAATAAAAGGAAGCGATTATGAAAATAGATGGAAATATAATTTATGTCATGCTGTCTCTTTGTTTATTTGTCTCATGCGACGGCGACGATGACGGTGGATTGATGAGAAATGAGTTCTTGAAGAAAACGATAAGTCCCGCCATTGTCGGCGAGAGGTTGGAGTTTGCTTATGCGATGGGAAGCCTTGACGGGCCTCTCGGTACGGCCACGGCTACGGCATCTGTGGCCGGAGCTGCAGGAACGGGCTTCGAGGAGTATTCGTACTATACGACGCGAACGGCTATCTCTGTGAATGGAGTTAACTATGCTGCCGGAAATGACGTGCCGCTTAAAACCGTAAGCGGGACGTCTACGTCGGGTAATGTATCGACGGCAATGATGGAGAAGCTGGTCGACGAAATTTATGTGCATCCGTATGTCCCGTATGGCAGCAATAAGGTGAACCTGGACGCCGCCACCATCCGTTATTTTTATGTTGTACCCGAAGAAGCAAGAGGAAAAGAAGTATCTTTTACCTTTACGTCGGAATCATCGACAGGCCATAAGGCATTTTGCACCACACCGGCCTACAAAGTATCGAAAATGGATATGAAAAGATTGATTGACATGTCTAACGATGGAGCATGTTACTTTTCTATCGCCGACATGACTGCATATACCCGAGAGGAAGTGGAAAGTCGGAATTTGTCCGGGAATATCGATTTCGTATATATCTATCAAAACGGATTCAACGGCTTTACGTATGGACACGCGTTCATTTCTCCCGGTAGCGGCGCGGAATATTTTGCCCGAGACGCAGTTGCTTCTTCGTGGACTAAAAACAGTACGAAAATGGAAAAACGGGTCGATGTGCGCGACGCTCAACTAAAAGGAAATATACCGAATGTGTATATTGATGATATAGACTTCGAAACGCTACAGATTGATCATGCACTGGATTTTGTCTTGAATTTCGTGAATGATGAAGGCGCTTTCATGAAAACGGCGGATAGTAAATACCTTGCCTATATATATGTCAATTCCATCAATAGTAATGGCAGTATCAGGGTAAGTATCAAACGGTATATGTTATGAAAAACGGAATATGTATCGTCATGCCCTTATTCCTGATGTTTCTCAGCGGAGCGGCAGGCGCGACGGCAGGCGCCGAAAAACAACAAAACGGGTATGCTTCCGTCTATACGGGAAAACCGGAAGATTCGCTGGCCGTATATTTCACGCCGGAAGAGTTCAATATTGAAAACGACGGCTCGCAGGACGTCTCCAAGGCCTTGCAGTCGGCCATTGATAAAGTACAGGGAACCGTTAGATATGGCATTGTATTTATCCCCGAAGGTACGTATCGCATTTCCAAAACCATCTATGTATGGAAAGGTATTCGCTTGATGGGTTACGGAAAAAAACGTCCGGTATTCCTTTTGGGTAAAAATACGGAGGGATTCCGGGAGGGCGCCGGTAAATACATGTTTCATTTTTGCTCGGATAAGCCGTGGGGAAACCGCCCCGTACAGGATGCAAATGCCGGAACGTTTTACAGTGGGATGCGTAATATCGATATACGGATTGAAGACGGAAATGCTGCTGCTGTCGCCGTGCGTTTCCACGTTGCCCAACACTGCTTCCTGTCGCACATGGATTTTTATTTGAACTCGAATAATGTTGGCGTTGAAGACGGAGGAAACGAAATTGAATATTGCCGGTTTTTCGGGGGCGATTATGCGATCAGGACGGGAAAGACCGCTCCGGGATGGCAATTCCTCCTCATAGATTCGTATTTCGAAGGCCAGAAACAATCTGCCATTCAGACCCGCGAAGCAGGACTGACGATTGTACGCGTCCATTTCAGAAAGTCGCCTTCCGCCGTAATCATCAGCGAAGGATACCCCGAAGAATTATGGATTTCCGATTCGCGTTTTGAAGATATTCGTAACCATGCCTTGTTGATTAGTAACGAAAATAATCCGCGTACGGAAATAAATGCCGAAAACATCGTTTGTATCCGGACGCCCGGATTTGCAGCTTTCCGCGCATCCGGACAAACGGTAAAAGCGCCGCACAAGTATTATAGAGTGAAAGAATTTACGCATGGCTTGCAAATTCCCGACTTGGGCGAAGACGCAACAGTTCGGACAACTTTTGATATGGAGCCGTTGAAAAATATTCCGCCTCTTGTCGCTTCCGACGTACCGCTTCTTCCGCCTGTTACGACTTGGATAAACCTGAAGTCGATGGGCGCCAAAGGAGACGGAACAACGGATGATACGCATGTGTTGAAACAAGCTATCGAAAATCATGCCGTGATCTATTTGCCGGGCGGACATTATCGGGTGACGGAACCGATCGTCCTGAAACCTCATACGATACTTGTTGGCTTGCATCCGTCGCTTACGCAAATCATATTGAGGGACAGTACTCCGGCCTATCAGGGTGCAGGTTCGCCACTGCCTCTGCTGGAAACGCCGAAGGAAGGAACGAATATCGTGACGGGTATCGGCCTGAATACGGCAGGCGTAAACGCAAGAGCCGTAGCCGTCAAATGGATGGCCGGCGAACAGTCCATGCTTAACGACGTCCGTTTTACAGGAGGACACGGCGCCTATACCGCCGACGGAAAGGCCGTTCCGGTTTATAACGATAATCGTACAGCCGACGGCCTCCCTTTCCGCAAATGGGATTCGCAGTATTGGAGCCTCTGGATTACCGATGGAGGAGGAGGTACGTTTAAGGATTTATGGACGCCAAGTCCTTATGCCGCGGCCGGAATGTATATCTCGCATACCTCCGCGAAAGGACGCGTCTATTATATGTCAAGCGAACACCATGTCAGAAATGAAATCATCCTTCATGATGTGTCCAACTGGCGGTTTATGGCGCTTCAGTTAGAAGAAGAAAGCGGAGAAGGCCCTTACTGTCTTCCGCTGGATATTCGTAATTCAAGCAATTTGCTTTTTGCAAATACGTTCCTTTACAGGGTAAGCCGGATTACTACGCCATTCCCTTATGCCATCCGGGTAGAGAACGTATCCGGCATACAATTTAAAGGCTTGCATAATTACAGTTGGACAAAACATGCCTTTGATAACACCGTATACGACGCCGTAAATGACTGCTATGCCCGTCCCCGCGAGATAGCTCGCCTTGATGTATCCGGTAAAAAGCCGCCGGTAAAGAATAAATCGCGGAACCATGTGGTTGCCGCCGGAGAAGTGACGAAGCTGGCCGGAGGTTTTGAATTTATTGATGCGGCGACAGCCGACAGGAAAGGGAATATTTATTTTACGGATTCAAAAGCGCATCATATCTATCGTTGGGGCGTCGACGACAATCTTTCTCTTATTTGGGATTTGCCGATGAATCCTGTGTCCCTCGCTTTCGATAAAAGCGGTCGACTGATGGTCGTGACCCGCACGATTCCTGCCCCATCAATACATACAAGGGGCGAGATAGGCGTCGTGAGTTTCGATCCGGAACATCCCGAAACGACGATGGAGACGCTGGAAGAAAAAGATTTTGATAAGATGCCGGAAGACGCCGTCGTATATTATCAAACCACCCGACATCAGCATGAAAATAACTTGCCGGAAATCCTTACCGCACAAGTGAAAACTTGCTTTATTTCCAAAGATGGGAGCGCCGTCATTCCCAATACGAACGATATAGGGCAGACATATTCGCTGAAAGCTGCCGTACCCGGAAAATACTTTTATGTATCCACATCGCCCGGCCTGCGCACATATCGTTGCCTGACGTCTGCCGCAAATACGCTTACGTCGCCCGAACTGTTTGCCGAAACGGGAGCGGTCGACGTCGCCGAAGATGCGAATGGGAACATATATATTCCGTCAGACCACATCAAGGTGTTTGATTCGGCAGGCGCTCTTATCGACGAAATAGAAATGCCCGAACGTCCGCTCTCCCTTCTGTTCGGAGGAAAAGACGGTCGCACCTTATTTATTTGCACGGCCTCGTCGTTGTATGGCGTCCGGATTAGATAATAAATTCGGCATCATGAGCCTTCCCAATCCAAAACGATTAAAATTAATAGCTTATGATACTGCTAAGTTTTTCTTAAAAAAAACGTAACGAGGTTATTTTTTTTCGCGAAAACATTTTTTTGTTCGGGAAAAAATCGTACTTTTGCCGCTACTATTATGATACATAAAAAAACACAATTTATGAATTTTCTTTTAACAGCAAGCATCGCTTTGGACAAAAGTTGGAAGATTAGTTAGATATTTAATAAAATAAGCAAATAAAAAATAAAAAGTTTCATTAAAATATTTATTAACCTTTAAAAAAAAAAGCAATGCTCAAAAGAATCAAAAAGAGTTTTTCGCAAGTTTTTTATGCGATATTAGTTGTAGCAGGCTCTGTTGCTACGAGTTGTAGCGAAGAAGGGGGGTATAATGGCGCCCCGCCTGTCGCTGCCTCCGATCCTTCGAAGCCGGTAACGTTCGCCGGTTTCTCGCCAAAGGAAGGATCTGTGCGTACTTTGATATTCATTGAAGGGAGTAATTTCGGAACAGATGTTTCGAAAATTGAAGTAATCATCGGCGGTGTATCCGCTCCGGTTATTGGCTCTTCGGGTACGAAAATCTGTGTGATGACTCCCAGGCGTTCCGGCAGGGGCGATGTGGTTGTCAGGATTACGGATGAGACCGGCAAAGTTGTAAAAGAACATCAGTTTGAAGATTTGTTTACGCTTCAGGCAGCTTTGCAGGTGAATACGTTAACCGGCAAAGTGGATCCGCAAACCAATTCTTCCAGTATTATCAACGGCTCATTTGAAGAAGCCGAATTTCAGCATCCCTGGTGGTTGGAATTTGATAAAGACGAAGAAGGGAACAAGATTATCTATTGTATAGACGAAGAAAATCTGGCGGCG
>JAIROL010000253.1 GCA_031257565.1 Tannerella sp.
TTGAAAGGAAGTCTTTCGATTGGGACGGTTACGGATAGCGAGGGTAAATTTTCTTTATCCGTTCCGGCCGATGCGAAATTGGTAGTAAATTACATTGGTTATACGGAAACGGAAGTTACGGCGGGAACAAACGTATTAATTAAATTGATTATTGATGTAAAGGCATTAGGAGAAGTGGTAGTAGTCGGTTATGGTACGCAACAAAAAAAGGACGTAACAAGTTCGATTGTCAAAGTAAGCGGGAGCGACATCAGCAATTTGGCGGCGCCGTCTTTTGAATCGCAATTGGCAGGACGTGCGGCAGGCGTCAATGTGGTAACTCAAAACGGTATGGTCGGACAGGCGCCGGAGTTCCAAATACGCGGTTACAGTACCTTGTCGTCAGGCTCTCAACCGCTGATAGTGATAGACGGTATTCCCGTCAACAGCGGACAGATTCAACAACTTTACGGTCGTTATAATCCGATGGCGGACGTCAATCCGGGCGACATCCAATCCATCGAAATACTGAAGGATGGAGCGGCTACAGCCATTTACGGCTCTCGCGCCGCGAATGGCGTTGTGTTGATTACCACGAAAAAAGGAAACAAAAATGCAGCGAAAGTTACCTACGACGCATACGCAGGTTTTGCTTCGCCTGTTAAATTGCACGACTTGTTGAACGCCGAAGAATTTGTTACTATCGCCAACGAAAAATACACAAATTGGGATAGTAATGGGCCGGCTGTACTTGATCCTAAGGGCGTGAATACCAACTGGAACGACTACGTTTACCAAACGGGATTCCAGCAAAACCACACGGTCTCGGCGAGCGGCGGTACGGAAAAATCCTCGTATTACGCATCTTTGGGTTATTCCGATATGGAAGGAATTATCAGAGCGAGCAGCCAGCAACGTTTCAATGTTACCGCAAATGTTACGCAGCAAGCCAATAAATGGCTGACTATCGGCGCTAATGTCCAGGCAAACCGTACGGTACTCAACGGCGTGATGAATGAGGAAAATTCACTGGGAAGCGTTGGTTTTGCGAGCGTCCGCATGTTACCCAACGTAGCGGTATTCAATGCCGACGATAAAACCGGCTACAATATTGACGCCTTGAATAGAAAAACGTTAGGACGCGGAGCAAATAAAACGTATATTGATAATGGCATTCAAAATATTGTCTGGGCGATGGACAACAACGTCAACCGTTCAAAAAGCGCCCGCATTATCGGCGGAGGTTTCGGCGAAATCAAGTTTATGGATGGCCTGACTTTGCGCACGCAAGGAGGTCTGGACCTTACCTGGCTCAACGATTATATGACGTGGGACCCCGAATCGGGCGACGGCTACGGATATGGGGGCGTTTTGGAAGAAGTGAATACCACTTATTATAATTGGAACTGGCAAAACGTATTGAACTTCAACCGCACATTTGCCGGTTTACACAACGTGGACGCCACGGCGGTACAAGAATATACCTACAGTGAATACGAATATACGGATGCAAGCGTCACGGAATTGTCCGACCCGTTTTTCACCGATCACATTATTACCAATACGTTTATTACGCCGGATGTGGGCGGTTATAAAACGTTTAACGGACTGGCTTCCTATCTTTTCCGTTTAAATTACAATTATGACAGCAAATATTATCTGGGCGGCTCAATTCGTAGAGACGGCTTGTCGAAATTAGCTAAAGATACCCGGTGGGGTACATTCTACGGCGCGTCGGGCGCTTATCGTATTTCCCGCGAATCCTTCTGGGAATCTTCCGGCTTGGCATCCATATTGAAAGATTTGAGAATCAGGGCAAGTTTCGCTACCGTCGGGAACTCCGATTTAGGCAGTAATAATTTTCCGTATCTTAATACTTATGGAGCAAAAAAATATGGCAATGAAGCCGGAGTGGGATGGAACAATTTCGGGAACAGTAAACTTAAATGGGAATCGTCTACCACCTACGATTTGGGACTGGACGGAAGCGCTCTTAACGGACGCCTTGCATTTGAATTGACCTATTTTCAGAAAAATACGAACGACCTGGTACAGGAAGTTCCTACGGCTCCCTCGTTTGGTATCCCGTATAACAGTTATTACGACAATGTCGGCGAGATTAAAAACTCCGGCGTGGAAATCTCGTTGTCGGGAACGCCTGTCGTGACGAAAGATTTCAAGTGGAATGTCAGTTTCAATGCGTCGTTTGTGAAAAACAAGGTGTCAAAACTGTTGAACGGGGAAGACATTATTGATAATTACACCATTATCCGCGAAGGCGAATCATTCAGGTCGCTTTACGGATACGATTACTATGGCGTGAACAGGGAAAACGGGAATCCGGTTTGGCGCAAGGCCAACGGCGCGCTGGTACAGTTCAACACATTCGGTGCAGAGTACGATTATGCGGTTTATGATCCGGCCAATCCTGCAGATGTATCTGTTCCTGCAACGTTGTCGGCCGTTACAGACAAAAAGATACTGGGTAGTTCGCTGCCAACCTGGTTCGGCGGATTCAACAATACGTTTACCTACAAGGATTTCGACCTGAATATTTTCCTGCGCTTTTCCGGAGGCAACAAAATAATGAACGCTTCCCGCCAAAGTTCGTTGTTAAGCCTGTATTTCAACAACAATGGAAAAGAAATTCTCGGACGCTGGCAAAGTCCCGAAAATCCGGGCGACGGTCTTACTCCGAAAATCGGCTATGGCGACGAATCGGCTTTGTTCAATGACGGCTATACCGACTCTCACTTTGTGGAAGACGGTTCATATATTCGTCTGGCGAATCTGGCGCTGGGTTACAATCTGCCTTCTTCGTTAACTTCAAAAGCGGATATTGCAAAAATACGCTTCTATGTTCAGGCTCAAAACCTGCTCACGTTTACCGAATATTCGGGACTTGATCCCGAAACATCTACCCGCCGCGGCGTCGATTGGGACGGCATGCCGCAGCAAAAGGTGTTTACTCTGGGCGTGAATGTTACATTTTAATAATATCTAATCTGTTAATTCATTTTCAATATGATACGAGATGCGAAAATAAAAATAGGAACGATTGCCTGTTTCGTTTTAACGGCAACGTTGACGTTTACTTCATGCGAGAAAGAAGTACTGGACATGTCGCCCGTAAATACCCTTTCGGACGAAACTGTTTATGGAAGCCCCGAACGTTGCGAATTGGCGGTAATCGGCGCTTATGACGCCGCCCAGTGCGGTTATTATGAAACGTCGGCCGCTTATACCCGCGGCTATCCGTTTGGAGCGGCCAGTATTATGCAGGGGGAAATGCGCGGCGAAGATATGGTAAATACGGCGGCTTTTTATGATTATACTTATTCGACTACGTATGATTTGACTACCGCCAACAATAAATCATACTGGGAGGCGTCGTTTGAAGCCATCAACCGTTATAATGTCGTTTTGGAGGGTATTGCCGCGGCAACGGAAAGAGGCGTGCTTACCCAGACGCAAGGAAACGAATACAGGGCGGAATTGCTGTTTCTGCGCGCGCTGACCTATCACAGTTTGTTGATTCATTTTGCCCTTCCCTACGGAGTGTCGGGAAACAATAGCTACGGCTTGCCGATTTATACGAAAGCAATCAATACAAAAGAGCGTGTGGAAGAAGCGCGCGAGGTAGGACGCTCAACTGTTGAAGAAACATACAAACAGGCGCTTGACGACTTGGATGAAGCGGAAAATCTATTTTCTACCAATGACTTGCATACGGTAAACGGTATCACCCGCGCTTCAAAAGGTAGCGTTATCGCGCTCAAAACCCGTGTTTATCTTCATAAACGCGACTGGAACAAGGTGAAAGAAGAAGCCTCGAAAATCGTCTCCAAAACAACTGCGTCGTTTACAAGCCCTATCGGCGGATACGGTTTGACTGCCTCGCCGGCCGATCCGTTTACATCCTATAACAATAACACGGAATCTGTCTTTTCCATCGAAAACAGTACAACCGACGAAGCCAGCGTAAATGGAGCTATGGCGGCAATGATGTCTGCCCGTGCCGGCGGACGCGCGCTCGTTGCTTTTTCGCCGATTCTTTACAACAATACTACGTATTGGCCGGCGAATGATAAACGCCGCCTTTTATTGTTTTACAACGAAGGAACCGATTACTGGTATTGCGACAAATACCAGAAAGTGACTACCCGTGAGGAATATGCTCCAATTATCCGCTATGCCGAAGTGTTATTGAATTATGCCGAAGCGGAAGTTCGCCGTCAGGGCGGAGACCGGGCTTTGGCTTTGGAACTGCTGAACGCCGTGCGCAACAGGGCATTGGAAAATCCTGCAACAGAAGCATATACCTCGTCAAGTTTTGCAGACGTAAAAACATTCGTGGACGCTATTCTTTGGGAACGCCGTATCGAGTTTTTCGGAGAAGGACGCCGCTGGGAAGATATTCATCGTCTGGCGGCCGACGATATTAGCCCCTCCGGAGGTATTCCGAGAAAAATAGATTACGACAGTTCGATGGGGGAAGGCGCTTTTGTATTGGGAGAAGCGCCGAAAGAAGAGTTTTTCAAATCGTCGCGCCCCTTTATCCCTTACACGGATAAACGCTTCCTGTGGCCGATACCTATTAATGATGTGGTTCGCAATCCTACTCTTGCAGAGCAACAGAACGCAGGGTGGAATTAATATCCTTTTCTTAAAATAGAAGCAATCAGTCGGGACGTCTAAAATGGCGTCCCGATTTTTTTGACCGCCTCGTTTTTTCCTGACTTTAACGGAAATGGTTCTTGAAAGCCGCCGACGCTCTTTAAACGACGATAGTCATCTTCCGGTGAACATGCGTAAACTACGCGGTATTCATATTCCGTTGGGAAAAATCTACCTTGGTATGACTATGCGTAAATTTTAATTGAGTTTCATTTGGTATTGTTCTATTTTCTTGTTAACTTTGCCTCCGATATCGTAATGGTTTGCGGCAGTAGCTCAGTCGGTAGAGCATCAGCTTCCCAAGCTGAGGGTCGCGAGTTCGAGCCTCGTTTGCCGCTCTCTCAAGTTTTAGCGCTAAATATCAGCAAAATAAGGGGTTTAACGACATGTTGAGCCTCTTATTTTTTATAGTGTGCCGTGCAAAAATAACGGAATAGTTTAGCTGTTTTTGACGGAAAAAATTACAAATAAATTACAAACTTACATGGCAACATTCCATCCCGACATCCGGACAAAAGACAAAGACTTTAATACGGTATACATCCGTATCAGTCACAATTCAAAGACGGATTACATCAAAACGAACATGCTGCTGCACAAATCCGGCATACGGAAAGGCAGGAT
>JAIROL010000281.1 GCA_031257565.1 Tannerella sp.
TAATATTTTTTTGTTTGCGACACTCAATGTGCAAAATTGATAGAATTGCTATGGCCATAAAAAATTCTGATATTTTTACGGCGATTTTGTTTGATTTTACCATTTTTGGGGTATCTTTGCAGAAAAGAACTGTTAGCTCAGTTGGTTCAGAGCATTGCCTTGACAGGGCAGGGGTCGCCGGTTCGAGTCCGGCATGGTTCACTGATGATTTGCAATCGAAAAGTCCATATCGAACACCTTGTCCGAAAATGAACACTTTGCGAAGAAAGCAAATACCACATTTTCAAAACCTTAAGATCATGGCACAGTATTTGCAAACGATGGGTAAAGATTATCAGGATGAAACGATTACACTTATCAATAGTTTTTTTATTGTTGATTTTTCCGGTACTTTATGCGGAAAACAACAATCTGGTCAGGCTTACTCTGAAAGATGCGGTCACGCTGGCGCAATTACAATCCGTAGATGCAGCTGTTGCATTAAATGAATTAAAAACCGCTTATTGGGAATATCGTACGCACCAGGCAGACCAACTTCCTGAAATAAATTTTACCGGAACGCTTCCCTCCTATAATAACAATTACGGGAAATACCAGCAATCCGACGGTTCTTACACCTATGTTCAGAACAACTGGCTGGGAATGAACGGAAAAATATCCATAGATCAGAATATCGCCCTGACAGGAGGCTCCATTTCACTCAATACGTCGCTTGAGTTCAACCGCCAGTTAGGAAAAGGCGCATACAATGAATATATGAGTATACCTCTCGGCATAACGCTCATTCAACCGATCTTCGGGGTAAATAACCAGAAATGGAAACGGCGGATAGAACCCGTACGTTACAAAGAAGCCAAAGCGGCGTATATTGAAAGCGTAGAAGATGTTACATTAGCGACCATCTCGTATTTTTTCAACCTTTTACAGGCGAAAGAAAACCTGTCCATATCAGTCCAGAACATGGAAAATGCAAACAAATTATATGATATTGCCATAGCAAAAAGGAAAATCGGACATATCTCCGAAAATGAACGGATGCAGCTGGAACTATCCGCATTACAGGCTAAAGGCGTCGTAACGGAAGCCCAATCAAACCTGAATGCCCGAATGTTCCAACTACGCTCGTTTCTCGGCCTGAGCGAACAGGATATCATAGAACCGGTCGTTCCCGAATTGGTCCCCTCTTTTAGAATGAATTATAACGAGGTCCTTGAAAAAGCGCATGAAAACAATTCTTTTGCACAAAATATCATGCGCCGTCAACTGGAAGCCGATTATGCAGTAGCTTCAGCCAAAGGAAATCAGCGAAGTATAAACCTGTATGCTTCTGTCGGATACACAGGAAAAGATATAAACGCCGAAAAAGCATACGAACAGTTGAAAGGAAACCAGATAGTTGAAGTAGGCGTGAGTATTCCTGTCCTTGACTGGGGTAAACGCAAAGGCAAAGTAAAAGTCGCCGAATCAAACCGGGAGGTGATTCTGTCGCGAACAAAACAAGAACAGATGAATTTTAACCAGGACATTTTCCTGCTGGTAGAAAATTTCAACAATCAGGCCGGACAGTTGGAAATTGCCGGACAAGCTGATAAAATTGCAGAAAAACGATATCATACATCCATCGAAACGTTCATGATCGGAAAAATCAATATCCTGGACCTGAACGATGCACAGCATTCAAAAGACGAAGCCAAACTAAAGCATATCCAGGAACTATACAAATACTGGAGCTATTTTTACAATATCCGTAGCGTTACTTTATACGACTTTATTGCCGACAAAAATCTGGATGCGGATCTTGAAGCGATTATCAGAAAATAAGCCGGATTATCTTGTCCAAAAATAGAAATGTAGCTCGATCTCTACAATATAAAAATAAATTTTTGCATTATGCCCGATTTTCGCTACATTTGCCTGTATATGTTTACAATTATAAAAAATTTTGAAAGGGTTTCTATATGATACTGATAGTAGATGACGATGCAGTCGTTCGTTCTTCGCTCATATTTTTATTAAATCGCGCCGGTTATGACGCACAAGCCGTCACAACTCCGGAAGAGGCATTGAGTATTGTGAGAAAGACCTCTCCCGAACTTATTCTGATGGATATGAATTTTACGCTTACCACATCGGGAGAAGAGGGAATCAAACTCCTGAAACAGGTGAAAATTTTCCAACCGGACGTACCTGTCATTTTAATCACGGCCTGGGGATCCATATCATTAGCAGTTCAGGGAATGCGGAACGGAGCATTTGATTTTGTTACGAAGCCATGGAACAACCGGCTGCTGCTAAACTCCATTAAAACGGCAATCGAACTGACAAAACAAAAAAAAGAACAATCCGGTCCGTTAAATCGTAATGACGCCGATAAAAAATTCCGGTTCGATAAAATAATAGGGAAAAGCGACGCTTTATTGAATATTCTGGATACCATTTCACGAATTGCTACAACCAATGCATCAGTCCTGATAACCGGAGAAAGCGGGACGGGAAAAGAACTCATTGCAGAGGCTATCCATGAAAACAGTATGCGGGCAAAAGAAGCGTTTGTCAAAGTGAATCTGGGAGGACTTTCACAGAGCCTCTTCGAAAGCGAGATGTTCGGACATAAAAAAGGCGCATTCACGGATGCGCATACGGACCGGACAGGACGATTCGAAATGGCACACAAAGGGACTATTTTCCTTGATGAAATCGGAGATCTTGACTTATCCTGTCAGGTAAAACTATTGCGCGTCCTTCAGGATCAGACATTCGAAGCGCTTGGAGACAGTCGCCCGAAGAAAGTCGATGTACGCGTAGTAAGCGCTACCAATCGCGATCTCGGGGAAATGGTTAACAACCGTACTTTCAGAGAAGATTTGTTTTACCGCGTCAATCTTATAATCATACGCTTACCCCCATTACGGGAAAGAACCGAGGACATCCCTTTATTAGCTTCTTATTTTGCAGACAAACAAGCCCAAAACAACGGAATAAAAAAAATAAAATTCACGCCCGATGCGATTGCCTATTTGAAAAAACAGCCTTATCCCGGAAATATTCGCGAATTGAAAAATCTCGTCGAACGCACCATGCTTGTTTCCGGAAAAACAACATTGGACGCTTCTGATTTCGAGGCTCAAAATCAAAGCCAACAAACCAATCATACACATGCGACGCTATCCGGATTAACCCTCGATGAAATAGAAAAACAAACAATCATCCGGGCGATCGGGAAATACTCCGGAAACCTGTCGCACGTAGCGTCAGCTCTCGGCGTCAGCCGGGCCGCATTATACAGAAGACTTGAAAAATATAATATAACAATTAACAATTGAGATTAAAAAGAATGTTTTGGATTCTGACGGCCTTATTGCTGATTATACCGGCAATAATAAGCTATCATGTCTTCTACTCTTCCTCTTATTATATCTTCCTGGCAACAGAAATGCTGATAATTATTACAGCAATTTATCTCTTTATCTTTTACCGCCGGATCATCAAACCCTTACAGATCATCGGCGATGGGATGGAGCTTCTGAAAGAACAGGACTTCAGTTCCCGCCTGCGGCGCGTCGGACAAGCGGAAGCAGACCGGATTGTCGACGTCTTCAATAAGATGATGGACCAACTTAAAAATGAACGACTTCGCCTGAGAGAACAAAATCATTTTCTGGATCTCCTGATCAACGCCTCGCCCATGGGCGTAGTCATTCTGAATCTGGATGAATACATTCAATCTGTGAATCCTGCAACTTGCAAAATTTTCGGATTAAAGCCGACAGAAAATATAACAGGTAAAAAACTGACGGAGACAGGCTCCCTGCTTGCTAAAGAAATCGCTTCCATCAAAAAGTATGACTCGGAAATCATACGACTGGGCGACGCCAGCATTTATAAATGCACACATTCTTCGTTCATTGATCGTGGATTTCAACATTCTTTCTATTTAATCGAATCGTTGACGGAAGAAGTCTTCAAAGCTGAAAAAAAGGCATACGAAAAGGTGATCCGCATGATCGCGCACGAAGTAAATAACACAACCGCCGGAATAACCTCCACGCTGAACACGCTTCAAGACACATTTAAGGACATTCAAAACAACGGAGATATACAGGAGGCGCTTCGCATCGCTATCGAGCGCTGTTACAGTATGAGCCGCTTCATCACTGATTTTGCGGACGTTGTACGTATTCCTGAGCCGCAACCTCAGAAACACGATCTGAATAGACTGGTTTCATCCTGCAAATTATTTATGGAGAACGTATGCCGCAGCCGCAATATACAAATCGTCATGGAACTTTCCGGCTCTTCGCCCATAGTAGAGGTAGATAGCCTGCTCTTAGAACAGGTTTTGGTCAATATCATAAAAAATTCCGCGGAATCGATCGGCAAAGACGGAAAAATATTCATCCGTACGGCCAATAATCCTGCCTGCCTCGAAATAGCCGATACAGGGAAAGGTATCGACAAGGATACGGAAACAAAACTGTTCAGTCCCTTTTTTTCGACGAAACCCAACGGACAGGGTCTTGGGCTTATGTTCATCCGTGAAGTATTATTGAAACATGGCTACGCTTTCTCTTTATTTACCGGAGCCGACGGACTGACATACTTTCAGATCCGTATGTAAAACGATCCGTATTTCATAAAAATCTGTTTTTTTTCTATTTTTGCAATCTATTTCAGAAGCGCTTATGGGAAAAAACAAGTTACAGAAATTTGACGACATGGCGGAGTTCCCGCACGTATTCCAGTATCCTTTTGCCATATTACAGTCCGGAAGCGGATGCCCGTTGAAAGGACAGTGGAATAAAGAAGTATTCAAAAATAACAATCCGCTGATCCTCGAACTGGGATGCGGACGCGGCGAATATACGGTGGGACTCGGAAAACTTTATCCTGAAAAAAACTTCATCGGTATCGACATAAAAGGCGCGCGCATGTGGGCAGGAGCGAAAGAATCGTTGAAAACGGGCATGAAAAACGTCGCTTTCCTACGGACAAGCATAGAGCTGATATCCAATTTCTTCGCGACGGAAGAAGTTTCGGAAATATGGCTGACTTTCCCCGACCCGCAAATGAAAAAAGTCAATAAACGTCTGACAGGTACGCGTTTTATGAAACTCTATCAGGAAATATTATCGGAAAGAGGTCTGATACACCTGAAGACCGACAGTAATTTCATTTATACCTGCACGCGTGAGATGATAAAAGCAAACAAACTTCCCGTGCAAGTATGTACGAACGACCTCTACCATTCCGATCTGACAGACGAGGCGCTGTCGATACGGACATTCTATGAACAACAATGGCTCGACCGGGGACTACATATCAAATACATCCGCTTCGTCTGCGAACCGCGCGAAATATGGATAGAACCCGATGTGGAAGTAGAACCCGATCCGTACAGAAGCTATAACCGAAGCCGCCGAAGCAATGGAAAATAAAAAGGGACTACGCAGATTTTAGCCGGCGGGAACGTCCGGAGGGACGTCCGGCGGGGACGAACGGCGGGAACGAACGGAGGGACGTTCGGCGGGAACGTCCGGCAGAACGTCCGGAGGGACGTTCGGCGTGGATGTCCGGAGGGACGTTCGGCGGGAACGTCCGGCGGAACGAACGGCAGAACGTCCGGAGGGAACGTCCGGCAGAACGTCCGGCGGGGACGAGCGAAAAAGAACAATCCGCGAAACGAACAGGTATAGCGGCTTGCGCCAAAGATTTATGAACATGGCGAGTATACTCATGATTGATAATTTTAAAAAGTCTTGCGTGATCGCCAAAGGCAATTCATGTTACTTAACATTAAAAAACAGATATTAAAACAATAAAAAATGACTCTTTATCCGAAACTCATATTGGAAGCGTTAGAAAATGTACGCTATCCCGGCACGGGAAAAAATATCGTTGAAGCCGGAATGATTGAAGATAACATTCGCATTGACGGAAACAAAGTATCTTTTTCCATCATCTTTGATAAACCGAATGATCCGTTTATTAAATCCGTTATAAAAGCGGCGGAAGCATCCATTCTTACTTATCTGTCGCCGGAGGTGGATATCAAAGGGAATATCTCCGTAAAAACCATACAGGACGCACGCCCTGAACCTGAAAAGCTTCTTCCGGATGTAAAAAACATAATTGCCGTTGCGTCAGGCAAAGGCGGAGTCGGCAAAAGTACCGTATCAGCCAACATGGCTGTGGCGCTTGCCGGGATGGGATATCAAACAGGACTCCTCGACGCCGATATTTTCGGCCCTTCACAGCCAAAAATGTTTCATGTCGAAAATGCCAAACCATACCTTGAAAAGGTTGGTAACCGCGAACTGATACAACCGGCTGAAAATTATGGCGTAAAGCTCCTCTCCATCGGTTTTTTCGTCAATAAGGAAGACGCCGTACTATGGCGTGGCGCCATGGCTGGTAACGCGCTTAAACAACTAATCGGCGATGCAAATTGGGGAGAGCTTGACTATTTACTCATAGACCTTCCTCCGGGAACAGGCGATATTCATCTTACGCTTGTACAAACGCTTGCAATAACAGGAGTAGTCGTCGTCGCTACTCCACAGGAAGTAGCTCTTGCCGACGCGCGTAAAGGAATCGGCATGTTTACCGGCGATAAAGTAAATGTTCCCATACTTGGTCTGATAGAAAATATGGCCTGGTTTACTCCGGCAGAATTACCTGAAAATAAATATTATATCTTCGGAAAAGACGGGGGCAAACGATTGGCTGAAGAATTAAACATTCCTTTACTGGGACAAATACCGATCGTACAAAGCATTTGCGAAAGCGGAGACGCCGGTTCGCCTGTCGCGTTGAACCATGATACCCTAACCGGCTCCGCCTTCTGGAAACTGGCGGAAAACGTCGTTGAGCGCGTTCATTACCGACACGAATACCTGTCTCCCACAAAACGCGTGGAAACTCGCAAATAACTTTTTTAAAAAAAAACAGGAAAAGCTGTTTCCGGGATGGAAACAGCTTTTCTTATGTCATTTATTTGCCTGTTACTTCCTGGCCGTTGCCGGTTCAAGTACAACGCCTTTTTTTGCCATACGACGCTTCTGTATTTCATAAGCGATCGGCGTAGCGACAAACAAGGTAGAATATGTTCCGACCAGAACGCCAAGCATGATCGCAAAAGTAAAACTGCGTATGGTAGCGCCACCCAGCAGGAATATACATAATACAACTACAAATGTGGACAATGTCGTATTAAAAGTACGCGATAACGTAGAATTCAACGCATCATTTATAACCTGGTAACGATCGCGCTTCGGATAGTCTTTGATTGTTTCACGAATACGGTCAAAGACAACCACGGTATCATTAATGGAGTAACCGATAACCGTAAGGATCGCCGCAATAAATGTCTGGTCGACCTCCATTGAGAACGGAAGAATCTTCCATAACAAGGTATAAAATGCAATTATACATAACGTCGTAACAAACACCGATAGAAAGACCCCGATAGAGAATCCCCAGTCGCGAAAACGGGCCAATATATAGAAAGCCATACAGAACATAGCTATGATAACCGCCATCACAGCGCTGTTCTTTATATCGTCAGCCATACTGGGTCCTACTTTCTGGGAACTTTGTATATACTGGTCTGTAAATTGTTGCAGCGTTGTTCCCGCAGGAAGGTGTTCTTTTATTCCTTCATATAATTTTTCGTTTATTTCTTCATCAATGAAAGGGCTATTGTCTGCTATTTTATAGTTGGTAGACACGCGAACCTGATTTTCCGAACCAATCGTTATAACGCTAACGGAACCGTCCAGTTGTTCGTCAAGAGAAGTACGAAGAGCGTCCGTGCGGACGTTCTGATCAAAACGTATGATATAATTACGACCTCCCGTAAAGTCAATGCCGGTATTCAAACCGATCGTCATCATTGATATTGAACCGAAAACAATAATAAGCGCCGGCATCAGATATCCGATCTTGCGCTTGCCAAGAAAATTAAATTTCGGATTAATAAGGAAGTTTTTAGATACGCCGGTTATAAATGTCAGATTCTTGATTTTGCCTTTTGACAATAACCATTCATAAACAAGACGCGTCAGGAACACGGCTGTAAGGAATGAAACCGCAATACCTATTAATAATGTCCATGCAAAACCTTTGATCGGACCCGTACCGAATATAAATAATACAATACCGGCAATGATCGTGGTTATATTCGCGTCACAAATTGCGGAAAACGCATTACTGTAACCATCCGCAAGCGCTCTGGCTAATTGCTTCCCTGCACGCAACTCTTCTTTTGTACGCTCATAAATCAATACATTCGCATCGACCGCCATACCGAGGGTAAGCACCATACCGGCAATACCGGGCAATGTAAGTACAGCTCTAAACGAAGCTAAAACACCTAACGTGAAGAATATATTCAATAACAAAGCTCCGTTTACGATCATTCCCGGAAGAAGACCATAAATCGCGCACATATAAATCATCAGGACAACCAGCGCCACAATAAAAGAAATAACGCCGGCATTGATCGCTTCCTGTCCAAGCGACGGACCTACAATATCTTCCTGCGCAATATTAACGGAAGCGGCCATCTTTCCCGATTTCAATACATTTGCCAGGTCTTTCGCTTCTTCAACGGAAAAATTCCCCGTAATCTGCGAGCGTCCGCCCGTAATCTCTACCTGCACGGTAGGAGCCGAATATACCAGATCATCAAGAACGATCGCCACGCTATTACCTATATTGTCTTTTGTCAAACGCGCCCACGCTTTTGCTCCTTCGGCATTCATCGACATGCTAACCACCTGTTGCGCTCCACGAGCCATCATATCCTGCGAAAAATCCGCATTGGCGTCTGTCACCACATCTCCGCTCAATGCAGGCGAACCGTCGCGGTTTGTCATTTTCAATGCATATAATTCAAAATACTGCTCATTTTCATCACGGGATTTTACGGCCCATTTAAATAGAACATTATTAGGCAATAGTTCCTTAACCTGTTTCAAATTAAGTAAACTATCCACTTTCGCTATATCCTGCTTGCTTGCGACCCCTACTACAGGACCCGGAACAAGCTGTCCGTTATAAACATTAGGCATAAGAACCGAAAACAGGGGATGTTGTTTGGATAATTCCTCCGACGATTGAATCGCCTCCTTATTTTCCGCTCCAATTTGATCCAACAATGAATCGACCTCTGAGGTTGCATCGGCAAGCGCCTCCGACGGCGGCGACACTGTCGTATCGGAAGCCGCAATGGAAGCGTCATCCGCATTCGAAAAATCTTCTCCCGCCGACGCCAGATCTTCCGCCATTCGGGCCAAAACCAGATCCGCTTCATTCAGCGAATTATATAACTGCGAAAAATCATACGTTTCCCAAAACTCAAGATTGGCGCTCCCCTGAAGTAATTTACGTACGCGCTCAGGTTCTTTAACACCCGGCAACTCTACTAAAATACGGCCATCCGTCTCAAGACGCTGAATATTGGGAGATACGACGCCAAACCGGTCTATACGCGTACGCAATACATTAAATGAGTTATCAATAGCGCTTTTCAACTCGCTACGCAAAACAGAAGTCACCTGTTCATCAGAACTTTGAGGGGTAATTTTATCCTTCAACTCAAATGTGCTGAAAATTGCCGACAGACGCGCGCCCTGATCTATTCTCTTATACTCTTCAACAAACAGATCGATGAATCCTTTCTGACTTGTCGACTGACGCGCGTATGCAGCATCAAGGGCTTTGTTGAAATTTTCATCCTTATTATTATTGGAAAGTGAACGGATTGCATCTGCCACATTCAGTTCAAGGATAACATTCATACCGCCTTTCAGGTCCAGACCTAAAGTAATTTCATTCTCTCTACATTCTTTTAATGTATAACCCAACCATACTTTCTTGTTGGACAGAGAATCCAGATAAAAACTTTCTTTTACCGCATCTCCATTCGCATAAACCGCCGCTTCTTTGTTGTATTTATTTGTCACAAAAGAAAATGACAAATAAAATATACATACTAACGCCAGCAAAATAGCGAATATTCTTACAAATCCCTTGTTTTGCATTGATTCCTATATATTTATGTTATTACTTTAATTTATATTCGTATTTTTCAAGGTGCAAAGATAGACTTTTTTTCATTGCAAAATAGATTTTTATGCATTTTTTTTCATTGTTGTCCGCTAAAATCAAGAAGTTCATATAATATACATGTCACAGGTTGATAATGAGCGATATTTTTCAGCATTTTCAAAAGCAAGCCCCCTGCATTTCAGGAAACAAGGCAATGGTAGTGGAATCCATCGCAAAAAGACGCTTTACGTCTGCGGCTAATTAGACGCCATAATACAATCATGGTTGATTAATCAGGATGCGATCAAGGTGGTACGGCTTCTGTGCGGAAAATACAATACCTGACAATCAACCTTGTTGATTGTCAGGTATGTAGAATGAAATCGGACAATCACTTATGTGTTGCTTTTGATTTTTTCCAATCTTGGTAGAAAAAATAACCGCCACCAACACAAGCAATTACAATTACCAGAATAAACATAAAATATGCGCCCATTTACGCCCCCCCCTTTCTTTTAATAATAATAATCCTATTACCAGACATAAAGATACCGATACGCCGGCAATAATGTATAAAACCCATTTGTTACATCACCGAAAAGAGATGTAAGGATTACTGCTGTTGTCATATACTTCCCTACATCGAGAAGCCATTTTCCAAATTCTTTTTTCATACAAATATAGTTATTAAATCAATACTGGTATAAAGATAGGAAAAAAAATGAATCAAACAAGTTAAATAATCTTAAACTATTTGCTTATTATGTTAATTATCAGGTTGTTATATTTTTTTAGCTATATGTGTAATTAGGCTTATTACTGTGCGTTTTTAAATAATTGATGAAAAAATTCGGGAACCGGAAAAGAATCGGAACGACTATAAAAGAATCGGAACGACTATAAAAGATTCGGAATCGGACTATAAAAGATTCGGAACGGCTATAAAAGATTCGGAACGGCTATAAAAGAATCGGAACGGCTATAAAAGATTCGGAACGGCTATAAAAAAGAAAAGGTTGTCTCACGACAACCACAATCTTCATTGTTAACCTTAAATCTAATACCATGAAAAACACAGTGCAAAGATAATGCGTTTATGTTATTCAACATAATTTTTCGGCAGAAAAATGCATCCTTTTAAGATTATTTAACTTCTCAGGTCTGCTCCCCACATTAATTTTTCTCTCAAAGTCTGGTAAAAAGTCTGATTAAATCGTTTGATTAGAAGCGCTTTAAAGTCTGCCTTATCGATTTTAAGCACAATACCCTCAGGAAGATCCTCCGAACGACCATCTAATGAGACAAGGAAGGAATTTGTACGACTTTCAACTTTTAAGGTGATTGTATAATCATCAGGAATAACAATCGGACGCACATTCAGAGAATGAGGCGCAACAGGACTAAGAATAAAATTTCTGTTTTGCGGCAATAAAATAGGTCCGTTCACGCTCATTGAATAAGCAGTGGAGCCTGTAGGAGTAGCTACTACGAGCCCGTCCGCCCGGTATGACGTCAGGTAATCGTCATTTAAGAAAGTATGGATCGTAATCATAGACGAAGTATCGCGCTTTAAAATGGCAATTTCATTAAGCGCATAGTTAAAGCCGCTAAACGCATGCTCCTCCGTATATAGCCGCAACAAAGTGCGCTCTTCTATTTTATAATCGCCACGGAGCAATTCTTCCAGTGTTTCATCGATCTGATCGCTACCGATATCGGCAAGAAACCCGAGACGTCCGGTATTAATACCCAGTACGGGAATATTTTGTTTATCGATATGCAACGCCGTACGCAAAAATGTTCCGTCACCGCCAACGCTCAATGCGACGTCCAAATCCGACATGTCATCCTTTATAATTCCTGATTTTTGGGGACTGTAATTAAAAGTTTCTTTCAGAAAATCATAAAAAGAAGATTGCATATAAATCTCCGTATCCAAACCGCGGAGCTTTTCAAACAGCCCTTTTATCACATGCAATTTATCTTCTTTACACTCGCTACCGAAAACTCCTATTTTCATTATTAATATATTTTTTGGATAATTATTCTGTTATTTCAGTAATTACTTGTACATTTGCACTTGGCTTTTGTTGCAAAGATAGCGCAAGCCGAGAGCAATGCAAAATAAATTTATTTGTTTTCATTGCCGAGGCGCATCCTGTCTTCATTTTGGGAATAAAGATAGCGCAAGCCGAGAGCAATACAAAATAAGCCTGTTTATTTTTATTGCCGAGGCGCAGCCTGTCTTCATTTTGGGAATAAAGATAGCGCAAGCCGAGAGCAATGCAAAATAAATTTATTTGTTTTCATTGCCGAGGCGCAGCCTGTCTTCATTTAGAGAATAAAGAATTATAATAACAGACATTTAGCATGATAAATTTAAGCGTAAATATAAATAAAGTTGCCACTATACGTAATTCGCGCGGCGGAAACATCCCTGATGTGAAAAAAGTAGCGCAAGATTGCGAATCTTTCGGGGCGCAGGGGATTACAATACACCCGCGACCGGATGAACGTCATATCAGATACGGCGACGTCTATGATATCAAACCCATTATCAGAACAGAGCTGAATATCGAAGGTTATCCGTGCCCGAAGTTTGTCGACTTAATCATGAAAGTCAAGCCGACACAGGTTACCCTCGTTCCCGATGCGCCTGATACGCTTACGTCCAATCAGGGGTGGAACGTGGAAGCCAATTTGGATAAACTCGCGGAACTGGTGGATTTGTTCGCATCCAAAAGCATACGTACTTCTATATTTGTGGAAACAGACCTGAAAAATATAGAGCTTGCTGCAAAAACCGGAACGGATCGTATCGAACTTTATACAGGACCTTATGCGGAAAATTATAAAAAAGGAAAAGATGAAGCGATCAAGCCATTCGTCAATGCGGCGCTACGTGCAAAAGAATTAGGCATGGGCGTAAATGCAGGACACGATCTGAGCCTTGTAAACCTTGAATATTTTACATCCGGAATACCCTGGCTCGACGAGGTCTCAATCGGGCATGCATTAATCAGCGACGCCTTATATTACGGTCTTGAAAAGACAATCGCCTTATATAAGGAATGTCTGAAACAAAAATAAAAATAAACTTATTAATCAATAAAAACATGAACGTTCTATTATTATTACAACAAACAGCAGGCAGGCAGGCAACAGAAGCTGCTGCAGGCGCGCCGCCTGTACTAACCAACATAGTAACGGATACACTACCGACCGAAGCGCAGATGAATATCCTTGATCTCGCCGCGAAAGGCGGATGGATCATGATCGTGCTGCTGGTATTATCCTTTATCGCAATCTTTATTTTTATTCAGCGCTTTCTGCTTATACGCCGTGCAAATAAAAGCGATGAAAGTTTCATGAACCGTATCAAAGATTATATACATGACGGTAGAATAGATTCGGCTATCAACCTTTGCCGCAAAACAAAGAACCCCTCTGCACGAATGATAGAAAAAGGCATCTCGCGCCTCGGACGACCGATGAACGACGTACTTGTCGCGATAGAAAACGTCGGTAATATTGAAGTGGCAAAACTGGAAAAAGGATTTCCCATACTTGCAACAATTGCGGCAGGCGCGCCCATGATTGGTTTCCTTGGTACCGTCACAGGTATGGTTCGCGCTTTTTTTGATATGGCTAACGCAGGTACAAATGTCGACGTTACCTTACTTTCAGGCGGTATCTATGAAGCGCTTGTTACTACCGTCGGAGGCCTTGTTGTAGGAATCGTTGCTTTATTCGGCTATAATTACCTGGTCTCACAGGTAGATAATGTCGTTAATAACATGGAAGCGCGTACAATGGAGTTTATGGACCTTTTAAATGAACCGGCAAATTAAAGATAATAAGCATGGCGCTCAAACGTAAAACCAAAATAAATGCAAATTTCAGCATGGCGTCGATGACCGATATCATCTTCCTGTTGCTGATATTTTTCATGGTCACCTCAACAGTAGTCGTGCCCAATGCCATTAAACTGACATTACCTCAGGCGCAAAAACAGACGGCGGCCAAACCGCTTTCACGCGTGACAATAGACAAAAACCTGAATTATTACGTGGCATTTGGTAATCAACGCGAAAAAAAGGTTTCCTTCGACGACATTACTCCGTTTCTGCAGGAACGTTATAATAAGGAACCGGAAATGTTTGTAGCCCTGTATGCCGATGAAAAAGTTCCTTACGGCGAAATCGTAAAAGTACTTGACGTCGCGAATAAAAACAAGTTCAAAATGGTACTTGCTACACGTCCTCCTGCGAGATAAATAAATAAGTAAAATGAAATTCGACAAAGACGACACTTCAGCGCTAACAGGAACAATTATCATACACCTGATATTGCTCCTTATCCTCTATTTCGGCGTTCTGAAAACCATTGTCCCCAACGAAGACAGCGGCGTGCTTGTAAACTTCGGAGATATCGCCGTAGCAGTAGGCGCGCACGAACCCTCCTATACTGCAAATACGCAACAGAAAGAAATCCCTCCACCGCCTGCGCCTGAACCGGTATCGACTGCTGAAGAAAAACTTATCGCACAAGATCAGGAAGAAAGTGTGGCAATCCCCGAAAAAAAGGAAAACAAAGAAGAAACGACCGTCGTCGATGAAAGAGCCCGGATAGAAAGAGAGGAGGCTGAACGCAAACGCAGGGAAGAAGACGAAAGAAAGCGCAGAGAAGAAGAACAGAAAAGGCAGCAGGAAGCAATTAGTAACCGCGTATCCAATGCATTCGGAATGGGCCGCGACTCGCAGGAAAACAATCAGGGCGACGCCGGTGCGGGAACAGGCAACCAGGGCAGCCCTTTCGGTAACTCCGACACAGTATCCGATGAAGGAACAGGAGGCTTCGGCACATTCAACCTCAACGGACGCTCGATAGGCAGTGGAGGATTACCACGTCCGGCCTATACAGGACAGGAAGAGGGAAGAATCGTAATAAACATCACTGTCGATCCCAACGGAAACGTTATACTGGCAGAAATCGGGCGGGGAACAAATATCGATAACGCCTCTATGCGAAACAGCGCTATCAGCGCGGCAAGAAGAGCAAAATTCAATAAAATACAAGGCGCTAATAATCAAAACGGAACGATTACTTATATATATAAGCTAACGTAATTCATTTAAATGATAAAAATTATAATCCTATGAAACGAACATGAACCGGCGGTCTTTTAGCGAAGCGTTAAAAAAAACGGCTTGCGCCAAAGAGTTATGAACATGCTGTGAGTTCTATGTTACCGAAATGTTAAAAAATAAATAATGTAAACATAAAAAAGAAGGTAACAACGAAAAAAGCAGCAGACGCAACAGCGGAAAAACCAAAGTCGAAATACACTAATGTGGAGGGAAGCTCACCCACACGGAATACTCAGAATAATCGACATGCGGGCAGTTCTTAAATAATTCGATATGCGATACTATCTGGATACCAACATGGTTATTTTCATTTTATCAAGCAATTATGACGAGGTGAGTTTGAATGTGACAAGCACATTGAAGGGCATGTTTTCTGGCCTTTGAAAAGCCTCTTTCGCGCAGTTCTTTACAGATGTTTATAACATGACAATCTGCAATCTGGATTAAAGTTTTGCTAATGAGCCATTATTTGTAATATCGAATACCAGGATCCGGATTTCCAATTTTCGGTCAGATTTAGAGTTACTTTTCCGCAAGACCGAAGTAACGTATTGCAAGGTAATTTTATCTTAGCGTATTTGTAAAACTGGCGTTTTTCACGTAGATTTGCACTTGTTGCAAATTTTATTTTTGTAGCAGATTTGCATCATTCACCTCGTAAAAATATCAGTAAAAAGACACATGGAAAACATGAATGAAATGTTTGATTTTGAAGAAATATATCTTTCATGGTTCGCGAAAATGAAGCATTTTGCCAGGGAATATGTCGTAAGCGAAGAAGATGCCGAAAACATTGTGCAAGATGTATTTATGGAATTGTGGGAGAAGCCTCCGGCGCTTGTCGACCGTACCCGCCTGACGGCCTATTTGTTTACCTCTGTAAAAAACCGGTCGCTCAATTGCCTGCGCCGCCGCATCATGGAACAGAAAGCGGCCAACCGAATGCAAAATGAACATCAGGCAGTACTGCGTATGAACCTGGATTCGCTGGCATATTTTGACCACGCGCCGTTTGACGAAGATGACGTCAAACAACTTATTTCGCAGGCGCTCCTTTCTCTTCCCGAACAATGTCGCCGTGTGTTCGTCATGAGCAAAATCGAGGGAAAAAAACAAAAGGACATCGCCGCAGAGCTTCATATCTCAATAAATACCGTTGAAACTCAAATTGGTATTGCTTATAAAAAATTGCGAGTCGAATTGAAAAAATACTTGCCTTTATTCGCTTTTTTCTTCCCCGTAAAAATTTTATGAAAAAATATCTCGGTTCGTTTAGCGGATTCGCTTCGTTCGCGTGTCTTTCCAAATGAATTTGGGAATGTTCCCAAACGAACGGGAAAAGCCCGGAAATGAATCGAAACCGTCAACCGGCGAACGACCGGCGAAAACGATTCATTCCTGCACAAGGGCAAACGACGTTATTCCGGTTTTTTTATCGCCGTGTTATACGGATAACTATGTAAACAATGGATAAACAATTTGAAAAGTACTTCGGAGAAGAATTGAATGAATCGGAAAGATTGGCGCTGTTGAGGTCGATCGCTTCCGATCCTGAGAAAAAAAAACTATACATTAAATATAAGAACCTGTTGGGACTGTTCTCTTTTTCGGACGTATCAGACGACAGGGAGGAAAGCCGTCAGGGTTACGGGCGATTCCTGGGTCGCCTCAGACGCCGGAGAATGTATCGCCTGGCCGGTCGGTGCGCTTATGTGGCAGCCGCCTGTACGCTATTAGTGACGGTGACTTATTGGCTGACTCTCCGGAGCGTGGACAAACCGGCAACGGCAGAAATCATCCATACGCTCTATGTGCCGGCCGGACAGCGGGTAAAAGTAACCTTGCAGGATGGTACCGGTATCTGGTTAAACGCTAAGACGACCCTCTCCTACCCGACCGTGTTTGGCGACAATGAAAGGCGTGTGCAGATAGAAGGCGAGGCATTTTTTGAAATCGCCGAAGATGCCGAACGGCCGTTTATCGTCTCGGCACGCAACGTAGACATTAAAGCGCTGGGCACGACGTTCAACGTATACAACTACCCCAACGAGCCGTTCGTTCGCGCCAGCCTGATAGAAGGCCGACTGAAAATCTGCCCGCTACATGCGAAGGAAAACGCCATCATTCTGAAAGCAAATGAAGAAGTCTTCATCGAAGGCGAACAAATGACAAAGAAACGAATTGCCCATGCGGACTACTTCCTCTGGAAAGACGGTATTTACAGCTTTCACAATGAACTGCTGGGCGATATGCTGAAAAAATTAGAACTTTACTACGACGTAAAAATCGTCGTGGAAGACCCGTCCATCTCCAAATGGGAATATACCGGAAAATTTCGCCAACGGGAAGGCATTGACGAGATTATTCGTATGATTCGCAAGATTCACCGGTTTAAAGTGAACAAAGACGAGGAGAACAATGTGTTCACCTTAAAATAAAACAATTGTGCAACCATAAAATAGTATTAACCTTTAATTCATGTATGCCTATGGAACAGAAGCCTGAATAAAAACGAACGACAGATGCCGGAAACATCTGCCGTCTCATGAAAAGCAAACCTTAATAAAAAAATTTAATATTCACTTAACACGACACAAAGATATGAAATTAAAAATATTATTATTGACCCTGGTTAAAAAAACAAGGTTGACCGAAAAACTCATTAGAAAAATGAGATTATCACTATGTATACCCTTTATCTGTGTCCTGCCGCTGGCAGCCATGAACGTAGATGCGCAAAACGCGCTCGTCAAGCTACAAAGAAACGAACTGACGGTCGGACAACTGATTAAGGAGATCGAACGCCAGACGGACATGCTGGTCATCTATCGGAACCGTGAAGTAGACACTGAACGTATGATCCGTGTCGGGAAAAACTCCAACGAGGTAACTGCCCTCTTAGATAATGCTTTCGAAAATACGGACATATATTATGAGATTGAAAACAAATACATCCTCCTGACTAAACGGCAAGACGTCCAACAAACCGGTAAACGCCTCGCCGGTACGGTGGTCGATACCAGTGGAGAAACCGTCGTCGGGGCGAATGTCATTGAAAAAGGGACCTTAAACGGCGTTGCAACGGACATGGACGGGAACTTCTCGCTGATAGTTGCAGAAAATGCGGTCCTGCAAGTATCCTACATCGGCTATATCACACAGGAAGTCAGCGTCTCTTCCATTACAGGCAATCACCTTGTAATCCGCCTGACCGAAGACGCCAAAGCCTTAGAGGAGGTCGTCGTCGTAGGATACGGCACACAGATCAAGCGAAATGTGGCAACAGCCATTTCATCTGTTAAGTCAGACAAATTAGATCGCATACCGCAGATCAATGCTGCCCAGGCGATGGTTGGACAAGTATCAGGTATCCGTTTACAACAAGTAACCGGAGAACCGGGCGCTGCGCCCAGCATCCGGATTCGAGGAAATGGCTCCATTACCAGCAGCAACAGTCCGTTATACGTTATCGACGGCTATCCGACGTCCGACGCCAGCCTGTTCAATTCCATCAGTCTTTCCGACATTGAGAGCATCGATATATTAAAAGATGCGGCGTCGGCAGCCATTTACGGATCACGCGCAGGTAACGGGGTCGTGATTGTCACCACCAAACAAGGCGCTTCCGGGAAAACAAACTTCTTCGCCAACGTCTCCTACGGTTTTCAGCAAATACAGAAGAAAATAGGCGTGCTCAACGGACAGGAATATGTCGAAATGGCCACCGAAGCGTTAGTCAACAACGGCATAACGGAATCGGATTCGCGCTTCCCGGCAATATTTAAAAATCCTTCCGAGTGGGCAGAAACCGATTGGCAAGACGTGATTTTTCGGACAGCGCCCGTGCAAAACTATCAGGTAGGCGCTACCGGCGGTACGGATAAATTCCGCTTTGCCGTTTCGGGCGGCTACACGGATCAGAAAGGTACGTTAGTCAATACCTACCTGCAACGCTACAACCTCAAAGTGAACATGGACGCCCAACTAAACAAATACCTCAAAGTAGGATTATCCATGTTGCCCTCCTATTCCATTTCGAGGAAACAATATCCGGAAGGCCCCAACACCAACGGCAGTACGAACGGAGGAGTCATTGCCGAGGCTTTATCCATGCCGCCCATTCTGCCGGTATGGTTTCCCAACGGCGACTACTATGTCTCTAACCAGGACCCGCGCTTCGCTTCCACCAACCCGTTCAATTACCAGATAGGCAATCCGCTGAATAAACTGGATGCGCTGAACGAGACCTACAATACCTTCCAGCAGGCAGCAAGTTTCTATCTGGAACTAACCCCGTTGAAAGGCTTGACCGTACGTTCGACCATCAACAGCGGTATTTTTATGGATACCAAAGAGAAGTACGTAGAAGCCTTCTACATTCGCGGGGGCGGACAAAACAGCGGAAACATATCTACGCCCAATCTTGCCGGTATTGACGCGGAACGGAAAAACCAGCGAAACCTCAACTGGTACTGGAGTAACACGGCCACATACATTTTCGACCTGAATGAACAGAATCATTTTACGGCCCTGTTGGGATACGACGTCGCCATGTGGCAAAAGTTCGGGGTACGGGTAACGCCACGCACCGATGCAAGCAATCCGGTCGCATTCGAAAATACGACGGTAAAAAATGTTCAAGGCGCTATCCTGACACAAGGCCTTACCAGCCGTAGCGAATACGTGTTCGACGCCGTATTTGCCCGTTTAAACTACGACTATGCCAACAAATACATCCTGTCCGCATCCGTCCGCCGCGACCGATCCAGCCGTTTCGGACCGCAAAACAGGGCCGGCGTCTTCCCCTCCGTATCTGCGGCATGGCTCGTCAGCGAAGAATCATTCATGAAAGCGCTGGAAACGGTCTCCTTGTTGAAAATCCGCGCCAGCTACGGCGAAACCGGCAATGACCAGTTGGGTACCGACCCCTTGACCCGTAGCGGTACGATCCAGGGCACAGCCAGCGTTACCAACATTAACGGCGAGTATGCATGGATTACCTCGATGAACAAAAGCTTCTACAACTTCGGCGTCAACGACGTACAGGTCATCGCCTATTCGCCCGGCGGATTTTCTAACCCCAACCTGGGCTGGGAGAAAAACCGGCAATTCGACTTGGGCCTCGACATCGGAGCGTTCAAAAACCGCCTTACCTTGCAAGTGGACTATTACAAACGCAACAGCAATACCATCCTCTCCGCATCCATACCCAGCCTCAACGGAAAATCCAAAACGGTAATGACGAATGTAGGAAACGTGGAAAACAAGGGGATGGAATTTACCCTGAACACCAAAAATTTCATCGGCGACTTCTCCTGGAACACCGACTTCAACATTTCTTTCAACCGGAATAAAATCACCGAACTGGCCAACGGGCAAAATCAATTGGGCGGTCTGAGCGCCGGTACTTTCTGGGGCAACGTCATTCGCAACTACGTAGGGCGCCCGATGGGCGATATTTATATGTTGAGGGTAATTGGAACATTCGATAAACCGGAAGACCTGTTGCCGGTAAGCCAGGGCGGATATGCCCAAAACTCAACCCAAAAGGTGGGCGACCTCCGCTTTGAAGACGTGGCCGGTCCTAACGGCTCAGGCCCCGACGGCGTAATTACGGCTGAAGATTATACCTGCGTGGGCAATTATCAACCCAAGTTCGTATACGGAATGGGTAACACGTTTTCGTACCGGCATTTCGAGTTCAGCATCCTGACAGACGGCGTATACGGCAACAAATTGATTTATGCCCTGGAGCGTCCTGTCTCCCTCGCACGTGTTGACGACAACTCTTCCAAGGGCGTACTCAATCGCTGGAAATCAGAATCCGATCCGGGCAACGGACGTTACCACCGGGCAGGCAATCCGGTGGGACCCAACGTAGGGCCAAACACTCGTTACCTCTACGACGCCGGCTTCTTCAGGATACGCCAATTATACCTGGCCTATAATCTCTCCCAACGATATTACAAGACGCTGGGACTGAGCTCCTGCCGCGTATTTGTATCTGCCGAGAATCTGAAGACTTTCACCGAATATCCCGGCTATAATCCCGAAGCTAACTTTCAGGGCGACAATGCCATCAACAACGGGGTCGATCAAGGCTCTTACCCGCTGGCACGAAACGTTTCTTTCGGTTTAAACATCACTTTCTAATGTTTTATAAAAAATCTTATCGCAAATGAAAACGATTAAATATTTCATTCTATTAATAAGTTCCATTCTTTTGACAGGATGCAGTGAAAGTTTTTTCGAACGTTATCCTTTCGACGAATTGAACGAACAGGGATTCTTCGACAATGCGCGCAACTTTGAATACTCCATCAACGCCGCATACGATAACATGCGCGACGTCTACGGACAGTTATTCTATTTCGATCTCGCCTCCGACGACGAATATGCCGACAAGTTCAACGCAGCAGGAGCAATCACCTATGGCGCCATCAACGAATTAGACGTGATGTCGGACAACTCCGTTATCAGCAATTTCTGGGACAACTCCTACAAGGCTATCAACCGTTGCAACCTCGTCTTAGACAATATCGACAAAGCCGAGATGGACGCCGAGATACGGAAACGGCTGAAAGGCGAAGCCTTTTTCCTGCGTTCGTTACTCTACTTCAACATGGTACGGATATTCGGCGGAATACCTCTGGTGACCAAAGATCTGAAAACTCCCGAAGAAGCCCTCGCCTTTGGACGTTCCACCGTTGATCAGGTATACAACGACTTGATTATTCCCGACCTGGAACGAATCATTACCGAGCAATTGTTGCCCACCCATTATACCGAGAATGCAAACATAGGCCGGGCTACGCGATATGCCACCCACGCTTTGCTGGGGAAAGTCTATCTTACGCGCCACGATTACGCCAAAGCCAAAAACCATCTAAAGACGGTACATGACAACCCCGGTATTCACACCCTTTTGCCGGACTATGCAGACATTTTCGACGCAACAAACCCGAACAACCCGGAAATCCTCTTTGCCGTACAATATGCCAGCGGTTTGACTCGTTCGGGCACGAGCAACATGGGAAACCCCTACTGCACGGCTGCCATGCCGAATGAGCAAACAGGGCAAGGCCTCTGGGAAACAGGCGGAAATGGAATGTACCTGATGACTTACGACCTCTACCGGCGTTTCGACCTTTCCGATATAAGGATCAACCAGATCGACACCGCATGGGGTTCGCCTACGCGGCCGATCTACGACAAATACGTCTTTACCCTCAAATACAGAGATAAGACAAATACCACGGTCAAAGATTCGGGCAACGACTGGTTAGTGCTTCGCTTTGCCGACGTATTACTCATGTACGCCGAAGTCCTGGCTGAAGACGGCGACCTGGCAGGAGCGGAGGCCGAAGTACGCGCCATTCGCGAACGGGCCGGTCTGACGACGATGCCCCCTATGACAACAAAAGCGGAAGCGAAACAGGCAATCGCCGACGAACGAAGGCTGGAATTGTTTTGCGAGGGACACCGCTGGTTCGATCTCTTGCGTACTGAAACGGTGAAAGAGGTCATGACCGCCCATTTCAACGGACCCTGGAACGACTACCAGATAGGCGCTAACGTGAAGATAGAGGATAGCGATTTGCTTTTCCCGCTTCCCAAGTTTGAAGTTGATCTAAACCCGGATGTACTGAAGCAAAATTAATCCCTTGCGCTTTTCTGTACATACCCCTGTCAAAATACCGGAATCACTGCCATGTTTCCGGTATTTTTTTTCCTGCAGACCGACTAAAATAACAACAGATTGCGACCCTGTAACAGACGGCGCTTCCCGGTTATAGATGATGCGACAATTGAAAAATTAGTAACTACTCCCTTTCCCAGCCTGTCTGAAAACGAATAATGAACTCTCTGAGAATTGAATTTCAGACTTCCTGACTTTAGTGTACCCTTTTCTTTGGACAGAAATTAATACTTTGTTAAACAAATTTCTTATACCATTTCTTTCTCGTCCATTGCGATACGATTTTTACATTTGACTTTCTCTTAAAACCCGAAATATGCGCTCTTTAACAGTACCGCCGCAAGCACAAACGAAAGGACTGCCGACACGACTATCGTTACTATCAGGCTGACGATGAAATACGAAGCCTGCCTGTCGGCGGGAGCTTTCATCATCGGCTGCAAGCCGGTGTAAAGCGGGTACAGGCCGTACAGTCCCGCCAACGAAGCCAGCCACGACAGCGAGGGCAAAAGGTAGAATACTCCGCCGACAAACATCGGCGTATAGGCGTAGGCAACCAGCGAAAAGGCGCGGTCGAAGTCTTTCTTTGTCCCGAAATTCTCCGCCAGCGCCTGGATGTTTTCATTATTATACTGATTTTTAGAGGTTAATTGATTTTCACAAACTCTACCCGCCTGTTTTTCGCCCGTCCTTCGTCGGTACTGTTATCGGCTATGGGCGAGTTTTGCCCTTTGCCTGCGCTTGCGAGGCGGTCTTTGGCGACGCCCATTTTCACTAATTTGGCTACAACAGCAGCCGAACGCGCATCGGAAAGCGTCTGGTTGATGGCTGCCGAGCCGGTGTTGTCGGTATGGCCTTCGACAGAGAATTTGAGCGCCGGATTGTCGGTCATCAGCTTAGCGATGCGGTTGATTTCGCCCATTGATTCGGGCTTAATTGTCGATTTGCCGATGTCGAAGGTGATGCCGTAGGGATAGTTCTTGGGAGTTTTCATCAGCGGCGTGATTTTTCCGTTATCCATAATCTGAATTGCATTTTGTCCTCCAGCGGAGACTATTTCGGCATTTCCTGACACCAAATTCCACATGGAGGGGAACTCGCCTAATTTTTCACCGGTAAGTAAGTCCTCGAAGATTATCTCGTCGCCGGATACAAAATCGGTTTTGGCATAGGCCATGTCTGCGACTTTTGCGTCCTGCTGCGGTTGTTTCGTAGAGACATTCGATTCGGGCGTCTCTACATTATTACCGTCTTTGTCCTTGTAAGTGTCGGGGTCGGTGGCTTTGTCGATGCCTTTGCTGACGGCTTCGTCGGTTTTCTGCTCTGCTTTGCGGATGGTGGCGTTCTTGGCGGCGTTTTCTATGGCGTTGCCAAGTCGTTTGCCGAATTGTGCCTGCGCCGTGCCGCATACGAGTAGGAGCGCGAGGCTTACAATAATCGCTTTTAAAATATTCTTTGTCATATTTGCCTGAATATTGGCATTTATACTTTGGCTAATATGAATGTAGGCATTAGCATTGCCCGTAAAAGTGTTGTTGTTTGCCAAATTTCGCAACGCATAACTTGCAGCGTATAAACCTTTTCAGCGTTGGCGGTGGCGCTGACGTAGGTTTTCCCGATTTCCGCGATTCCATTACCTTCGGGTTCGATTACAGGGTCGTCTTTTTCGCAACCCGTGAACAACATAATACTTACTGCGAAGCAGGCAACCATTGTCGCCACATTCTTCAAACTGACTCTGAAACTTTTCATTTCTCTTTTTGATTTATATTATACATATTATTTATTTTTTCAACTCTATTATTGAGTTTTACGGTGCAAAGTTCGGAAGCAAAAAAATTGCTGTCATACCCGTATGCGGGTATTTTAAAGTTGAGTGTGCAAATACCCGCATATGCGGGTATGGAAATCTAATCGTAGTTCGGCAATGATTGCGTATTATCGAATCATATTTCGGTAAATCAAATTTTATGCTTATCTTTGTGGCAATATTTTATTTTTAACAGGTATGGAAGCAACGTTATTACGCTTGAACAGGCACTGGGAAGGACAAAAGTACGCCTCCCTGCATGAACGGGATTTGGTCGGGAACCTGAAAAAGAAAAAGGATTTGCCCCATATCCAGGTGCTGACAGGCATCCGCAGGAGCGGGAAATCTACCATTTTCCGGTTGATGATAAACGATTTGATGGATGCGGGGACGAACCCCAAAGAAATCCTGCTCCTCAATATGGACGAGCCGTTTTTTGCGTCGCTATGGGCAAATGCGGCCGGGCTGTACCATGTGGTGGACGCGGCAGAAAAGCTCACTGCCGTGAAGGTAAAGTATCTTTTCCTCGACGAAATCCAGCAGGTAAAGGATTGGGAACTGTTTGCCAAAGGCGCTTACGACACGCAGCGTTTCAGCAAGATATACATTACAGGCTCCAATTCCGATTTGCTGCAAAACAGGTTTGCCACGCTCCTTTCCGGGCGGTATTTTGCCAATACGGTGCGTCCGCTTTCGCTAAGGGAATGGATGCTGCTGCACGGTTTTTCCGGCCGCTACGACACGGTTGCCCGCCGTCCCGAACTGTTGCGGCTGCTGGATGCGTTCATAAAGTACGGCAGTTTCCCCGAAATTGCGCTAAACCCGCCGGAAGACGACATTAAAACCGAACTCCTGAACAGCTATTATGAATCCATTGTGCTGAAAGACTGCATTGTTTATAACCAGGTGCGCGACAGCAGCCTTTTCTACCGGCTGCTTCATTTCCTGCTCTCCAATGCCGGCGCCCCGTTTTATTATACCAGCCTGGCAAAAGCCGTCGGCAGCAACGAAAACACGGTGCGCAACTACCTGGAATACGCCCGCCGGAGTTATATCGTTTCAGAAGTGAGCAACTTTTCGTTTTCGCTGAAGGAAGAAACAAGGCCGCTGCACAAAGCGTACGGCATCGACACGGGGTTAATGAACGCCGTCGGCTTCCAGTTTATACAACGGGGCGGCATGGCGCTGGAAAATATCGTGTATAACGAGTTAATCAACAACGGTTATACAGAAATCGCCTTTGCCCGGCAACAGGGGGGCGAATGTGATTTTATTGCGAAGCGGGAAGGACAGCGCCATGCGTTTCAGGCCTGCCATGAACTGACGCCGCTGAACCTGGCGCGTGAAACGGCAGGCTTCAACCTGTTCGGGAAACTTCCCATAGCTTCCCGAACGATACTGACCTACAATCAGGAAGATATGGTTGGCGACATCCGCGTTGTGCCGTTCTGGCAGTTCTTCGGAGTTGAAAATTCAGACTTCCTGACCTCTGGGAAAATCAATCTGTCACCAAATCGTAAAAAAGTGTCGGATTAGAGCCGGGAAAGATGGTTTGGGTTTGGTTGAGTTGTTTACATAAATTAACCAATATTTTATCGTCTGCCCGGTGGTCGGTACGATGTATTTTAACATGTAAGACCTGCTTTTCGTTATCAACGATGATATCAGCATCCGCCCGGTAAAACTTTCTTATTAATGAACGGGCATGCTCGGGGTTTGCCGTTTGTTTTTTTATCCTGTTGACCATTGCCGTTTCAGCCCTGTATGCAATAATTTTGATGGCGTCAAGAAAAAATTTCCTTTCGTTGACGCAAGTCGGAAACTTTTGATTTTCAAATGCTTTGCCAAATGTTATTTTTTT
>JAIROL010000025.1 GCA_031257565.1 Tannerella sp.
ATACTGTCCGGCGATTTCCTCTGCTGAATGCTGCTCAAGAAAAAAAGCGCGTAAGGCATCATATCGTTTTTTATTAACGATCTCCTTTGATTTAAAATATTCTTTCGGCTCCATATTAGGGTTATTTAAATACATGAAAACGTTTTTGCAAAAATATAAAAAGTTTTTCATATAACCTAATAAATAACGAAAATTGCTGTAAATTCAGCAAATAAGCAATTTTATATGGTCCCATTCCGGATTTTTAAGTATAGTAAATATGAGTAAAATACATTTATATAGCCCTAATAAAATGACGCATTTATTGAACTGCACACAATAGCCTGCTGTAAATCAATGATTTAATGTGCAAACGTGGGATAAACATTTAGGGTGATAATTATACATGAAAATCAATCTACATAGTAAAGCGCTTGCTGATTTCAGACGAAATATAAAATCAGCGGTTCAAACCGAAAAATTCAGATAAATATTTCGGTTACAATCGAGATATTACTATCTTTGTGCAAAAATATGCATATGATTAAACGTGAAATTTTACCGTCCATTCTTGCGGATTTCTTCCGCCGGAAAGTGATTGTGTTACTTGGTGCAAGGCAGGTAGGCAAAACAACCCTGCTGTTCGGGTTGCATCAGGCTCAGGAGAAAGTATTGTCGCTTAACTGCGATAACATCGACGACAGGTTGCTTCTGGAAGAACGTTCTTCAACCGAGTTGCGCCATTTGCTGTCTTCCTATGAACTTGTCTTTATAGATGAAGCCCAACGGGTGAAAAATATCGGGCTTACACTGAAAATGATCGGTGATCTGAAACTGGATACCCAGGTGATTGTGACCGGTTCTTCATCCTTTGACATGGCCAACGAAATCAATGAACCGGCCACGGGCCGCATTATCGAATACCGGCTCTTTCCCTTCTCCCTGTCGGAAATGGCCGCGGAATCGTCGGAACGGGAAGAAAGACGGTTACTGGAAAACCGTATGATTTACGGATTGTATCCGGAAGTCGTTACTGTACCGGGCGACGCCAAAAGGACACTGATGACATTGACGAATAACTATCTGTATAAAGACCTGTTTGCTTATAAGGGCATGAAGAAGCCCGACGTGTTACAGAAACTGGCCCGGGCATTGGCTCTTCAATTAGGAAACGAGGTCTCTTACAATGAACTCAGTAATCTGTTGAGGATAGACAAGGAAACAGTGGAGAATTATATCAACCTGTTGGAAAAATGTTTTGTCGTATTCCGGCTCGATTCGTTCAGCCGTAATTTGAGGAATGAAATAAAGAAAGGAAAGAAAGTATATTTTTACGACAATGGCGTCAGGAATGCCGTCATCTCAAATTTTGCCCCCTTGGAATTGAGGACAGACGTCGGAGCCTTATGGGAAAACCTGATGGTCAGCGAGCGCGTAAAGCATAATGCCTGGTCGGGCAGTTTTGCACAGCTCTATTTCTGGCGTACGCACGACCAGAAAGAAATCGACCTCATAGAGGAACAGGACGGGATTCTGAATACCTTCGAGTTTAAATGGAACAGCAAAGCCGGAGCTTCACAGCCGAAAATATTCAGGGAAACCTATCCTGATTCGACTTACAAGGTGATTACTCCCGAAAACCTTTGGTCGTTTGTAAAATAAGCGATCAACCGGACTCTTACTGCACCTGCCTGTTAAGCCCTCTTTTGATCAAGAACGGCGCGGCAGTGGGTAGTGTCATGAATTGTATGATTACCCGGAAAAAATGCAAGTCAAAAAAATTCACAAAAAACTCTTTTGGAAACATTTCGGATTATATATTGTTTTACACAAAATCAAATAACTGTGTTTGGAATAAACAATACGAGCAATGGACGGATGAAAAAATATTGAAAGAATTTAATTTGCCAAAGAAATAAACCACGATAAAAACGCCATACTCAAATTATCTGGAAAGAATAGAATTACTACAATAAAGGAGGTTGTCGCCAGAAGCGAACAACCTCCTTTATTTATATTAAAAATGATTATCGGTTGTATTTGTATACTTGTATGTCTCCGATCGAAACATTTCCGCTTTCCGAATAATCCCAATCTGTTTTTCCGTCTCTTAAATGACCTTTGATCAGATAGAGTCTAATGTATCTTGCTTCGGTAGGGGTCGCTTCGAAAAGTTGGTAGTTATCGACTTTCAACGGTTCGGTTGTATAGACGCCCAAGTCTGTCCATTCGTCCGATTCCGTTTTTTTGACAAGCAGTTTGAATGAATGAAGTTGCAGATGCGAATAGTTAAGGCTCCTGTGCCTGTATCCTAACCGGCCGAATTTGATAATCTCTCCCGGGTCGATGTCCAACCAACATTCGGGACTGTATATCGGACGGGTATCTATTGCCGGCGCCCAGAATGTTGAATTCTTATCATCTAAAAGATTTTCCGGCGCGCCCTCTTTTGTCCCTAAATTGGAAGATAGTTTCCATTTATCGGATACGGGATGCGCTACATATAATGGAGCTTCGGCGGCAATCGTCAGGAAGCATGAAGCGCTCGCCTTGCCTCTGTCATTGGCCGTAATGGTAACTCTTGTCGTTTGTCCGGGAGAACCTGCGGCTGTAATCAAACCGTTTTGGTCGACCGTAGCGACATTCTCGTTTTCAGACGAGTAAGTTACCGTACGGTCTGTAGCGTTTGTCGGATTGACGGTTACATACTGGGCGAGATTAAACGTTTTGCCCTTTTCGATTTCAGGCGTTTGTCCGGCAGACTGGATCGTTATACTGGAAACAATTACCGTGGAGCTGATCACTCTGACCGGATATCTCACAAATGTACCCGAACCGTCTTCCACGGTTGCAATGATTGTATCCGTCCCAAGAGGTACCGGAATAGTTCCTGTAGCCGGCGTCGTTGACAAAGGCGTGACTAAGCCGCTTTCGGAAATCGATATGGCTCCGGTAGAGGCGCCTTCGATCCTGTAACTTATCTTTGCGCTTTCGGCGCTTCTTGGCATTACAAATGCCTCCAGTTGCAAGGGAACGCCTTCCTGAACATTAATGGCAAAAATATCTCCGCTTATATTGGTTGCATTTTTAATTGTGATATTAACGGCTTTACCATCCTTGTCGTTATCATTACAATTAGAGAAAAGTAATACGAATGAGGCGATTCCTAATAAATATAAATATATATTCTTTTCCATATAGTATAAAAATTAATTTTTATTATCTGTTTATATCTTTCCAACCCGGGTTTTGCGTCAGATTCGGATTTAATAATAACTCATTCAAGGGAATCGGATAGTAATATCTTTTGTCATTCCATGGATGAACTCCGTTAATAATCGTAGGCGACATCGGATAAGGAATAATAAATCTTTCATTATCAACTATTACGTCGTTCCCGATTTGAATTTTAGGAACAGCGGTTTCTTTGATGCCTGTCGCCGGATTCACTTTGTCAATACGGTTATCGTATAAGGCGATTTTTTCTTCCGTCATCTTCATTCCTCTTGCAGGAACCGTAAATAATTTTCCGGCTTTCCATCTGATCAGGTCTTCATATCTCATTCCTTCCATCATCATTTCTACACGACGTTCACGTCTGATCTCGCGGAGAACAGGAGAAACCGAATAATCTAATTTCTCGGCGTAGATAGCATCTAAGCGCGGGTCGTCGGGAATATTTGATAAAGTCAGGCGCGCGTTCGGATATTTTGAGAAATCATATCCGGCTCTTTCTCTCAATTTATTGACCGTAATAGCCAGGTCTTCGTTTGTAAGCTCGTTCAGTTCGGCTTTTGCTTCCGCGTAAATTAAAAGAAGCTCGCCGTACCTGAACATGTGGGCTGTTTGCACCCCGTTCGGGTTTGCTTCCCAGTTGGCTTTGTCCGGCATCCAGTGCTTGATAAAACGGTACCCTGTCACGGTAGAATTGTACATTTTAACAGGAGAACCGCCTCCGGTTGCATACGTAACCATCGGATAAATAATACCCGTTTGTTCCAAACCGTACGTCCCATTTGCATAATCAAAGATAGATGCGTATTCTCCCGGTTTGCAGACGGTTTGTCTTAAGCGGGGATCGCGGTTGTCTAATTCTTCCCACATACCGTCATAGCCTTTGAATAAAGGATTTTTCTCATAATTTCCGGGTGATCCTCCGGTATAAACAGGTTTTCCGTCTTCACAAAGATAATCCTCAAGCATGGCGGTAGTCGCCCCCATACAATAACGGGTGTGATTGTTGAAACCCCAGTAGCGTGGATTATCATTGCCGAGTTTTACTCCGTCATAAACGCGCGCCAAAATGGTTTCATTATTGTTTTCGGCTTCGGGAGCGCCTTTTTGTACGAATAGCTGCCAATAAGAATCTTTCACGGCCGGGTTACGGTATAATTCATATTTTCCTTTATCGATAATTGCTTTTGCCGCATCGCGACTTTGCCTGAATAAATCGTCATATTCGAGTCCGAGTTTATGATATTTTCGAAAGGTTCCTTCAAAAAGACAAAATCTGGCTTTTAAAAATCCGGCCATATCTTTGTTGATACGTCCGCATGAATTTTCATTATCATCCAGGTTTGCGATGGCAAAATCAAGACATTCCAGAATATTTTCTACGATTTCCTTACGTGGCGTTCTCGGTCCGTACATTTCTTCGGATTCCGTATCTAATTCCTTGTCTATCCATGGAACTTCTCCCAGAGCAAGCAATTTAATATAATAATCCCATGCTTTGAAAAAATAAGCTTCGGCAGCATATCCTTTCAGCAGTTCGGGATCGCCTACTTCTTTGTAATGGTTCAGGAAGTAATTTACTTTTCTGAGCTTTTTCCAGTTCCAGGGATTGTCAAAGTTCTTTGACGCTGTATTGGGGGCGTCATAGGTGCCCTGCAACTTTGTGTCGGGCGATGTTCCGGCATAAACTGCATTATCGCTGAATGCATCTCCGAAAATAATCTGACTGCCGGCTTTTACGGCCAGGAAGCCTTTGTCGTGAGAAGTGTTATTTGTTCCGCCTATACCATGTCCGTAAATGTAATAGCGGTATAAACCATCAAGATACAGCGGCAAATCGGCTTCTTTGACAAAGAATGTTCCGTCTGCCATGTCGTCGATCGGATCCCGTTGCATAAACTCATCATTACAAGATGAAAAAACGGAAATAAAGACGAAAGACAATAATATAAATGAATATTTTTTCATGATTTCCTCCAATTTTTTAAATTAAAAACCTACCTGAATTCCGAATGCAAATGTCCGTTTGGGCGGATATGCATCAGATATGTATTCAGAATCATAATATTTGGGAACATCGGAAACAGTAAACAAATTATAAGCTGAAACATTGAATCTTATTTTGTCAAGTTTTATTCTGTTTACCAATGATTTAGGGAGCGTATATCCGAGTATTACCTGTTTCAGTTTAAAATAGGATGCATCCAGAAGATATCCTGTCTGTGTTCTGGCGCCTATTGTCGAATGATACATCGGGAATTTGGCCGTCTGTTCGTTTTCGCCTTTTCGCCATGATTTGTTAAATGTCTCCCATGCGCCGGCGCCTCCGCCCCAATAACTGGCAGTCGAAGCAAGCCAGTAATCTCTTTTTCCAACTCCCTGGAACATCACATCCAGATCAAAACCTTTGTATTGCACGTTCGCAGAAATACTGTAACGATAACGCGGCGAATTATTACCGATGATTTTCCGGTCGCCCGGATCGTCGACGGTACTTAATCCGTTAGAAATAATACCGTCATTATTCAAATCCTTGTACCACAAATATCCCGGATATACGACTTCGCTTTTGAATGTTGTACCATTATATACGAGGTTTCCTTTGGCGTCGCGATCAAAGTCGCTTTCCTGAAGAATGCCGCCTGTTGCGTATCCCCAGATATCTCCAAGTGCATATCCTTTATAAAGTTTACCGTCTCCGATCATATTTGTCGGATTGGAAGGATAACTGATCACTTCCGCTCTATCGTCGGATAAAGATGCTCCGACAGAATACCGGACGCCGTTATCCGACCGGTCGGTCCATTTCATTGCCAGCTCAAAACCTTTTGTACTTAGGATTCCTGCATTTTCAAACGGCAGATCATCATCGCCGATTAATGCCGGATATTCCTTGCCTCCGGGTATTAAGATATCCGTAACGCGTCTTTCATAGACGTCGAATGTCGCGCTCAATCTGTTTTTAAAGAAGTTCAAATCGACCCCCATATTTTTGGTTGTAGACTTTTGCCATGTCAGGTTCGGGTTTGTAAGCGATGGCGTCGTAATTCCGGTCGGATAGCGTGTTCCGTCAAACAGGAAATATGCTTCTTCGGTTCCGAATATAGACTGGTAAGGGTATTCGGAAGACGGCTGGTCGCCCAAACGTCCCCATGATGCTCTTACCTTCATGTTGTCCAACCATCTTCTGGACCAATTCATGAATTTTTCTTCGGAGATCCTCCATCCTAAGGAAACTGTCGGGAAAAATTTGAAACGGTCGTTTTTGGGGAATTTGGAACTTCCATCATAACGCGCATCCGCTTCTATCAGGTATCTGCTTAAATAATTATACATGATACGCCCGAATAGCGCTCTTGATGAAACAATGTGGTGAGTGTTTGTAGACGTATTTGCCGTTACATTTTCAACCAGATTGGGATTTAATATATACGGATCTAACATGGCAACTAACGAAAGAGTGGAAGCCGCATAAGATTCTTTTTCCTGATTGAACCCAAGCAAAGCAGAGAAGTTATGTGTTTTATTGAACGATTTATTATAATCTGCATATATATTGATCACATAGTTGTCTGTAGTCGATCTTACAATATATCCCGTATTTTGTGTAGACCACCTGTTTTCCAAAGCGCTCCATGACGTATTTACCCTTTCCTGCAAAGGTTTCATTTGTTCTCTTTTATAAGAAGTGGGAGTGAGTGAAAAGTCTCCCTTTATCCTTAACTCGTTAGGGATAATGGTAAACTCCGGACTGACGGACAAAATCGTTTTTCTTCTGGAGGTTTCATTTTTTCCCCCTGTATACAGATAACTTACAGGATGTTCTGTCGGATAGTCAGGTAAGGGATCGTCAGGCCCTGTCAATACCGGTTGATATATGTTTATTTCAGGATAGTAAGCTTTTGCCGCAAGCCACAGATTTCCGCTCTCTCTTTGAGTAGGAGTGTCATAATCGAAAATATTATAGGACGCTTTACTTGTAATATTGAACCAATTGGTTACTTTGGCGCTGAGACTAAGCATCATATTGTATCTTTTCAGTTCGTCGGTCCTGATTTCATACATCCCTTTTTGATCTTGCATACCTAATGATAAATAATAGCTTATCCGGTCTCCTCCTCCGTTTATTGAGAAATTATGTTTTTGGGTTGGCGTCCAGTCTTTCACAAGCTCCCTGTACGGATTTGTATTTCCCGTCCACTGAATGGCGTCTCCATCCATATAATATGGCTTGTTATTTGCCGGATCATCTATATAAGCCTGCATGTGTTGCATAATAAGGTTATCCTTTTCCGTATATCCGGCTATTGCGCCTGTCCAGAGTTCTTTATCTCTTAACGCTTTATAGATGGTATAGGAATTCAGTATGTCCGGTAATTCATAAGGTTGATCAAAGGACAAGTCATAAGAATAATTGATTTTTGCCTTCTGGTTGAATGATCCGGACTTTGTCTGGACCAGAATTACGCCGAAAGTAGCCCTTGTTCCATAGATTGCCGCTGCAGACGCATCTTTAAGAAATGACATATTGTCGATATCATTCGGATTGAGTTGATTTAAATCTTCTGCGGAAATTTCAACGCCATCCAATAATATTAAGGGAGAACCTGAAACAATATCGAACTTGTCCTTGTCGTCGTTTGAGGTTCCTCTTTGTTTGAACGACGTAGCCCCACGGATATTCAAACTGGGAACTTTATTCGGATCCCCTCCCTCGATAGAGATATTTAATCCGGGAACGGCTCCCTGTAGCGCCTGACCAATGTTGGCTACAGGTCTGTTTTCGAGCGCTTCGGAACTTATAGAAGTAACAGCGGCCGTAAGGTTTTCTTTTTTCTGGGATTGAAAACCAATAACAACAATTTCTTCCAGCTTTTGGGAGTCTTCTTTTAATGTAACAGTAATAGAATTTCTGTTGTTGACATTGACCTCCATAGGGCTGAATCCTATGTAGGAAACGATAAGTACAGCGTCAGGATCCACATTTGACAGGGAAAACTCCCCGTCAATATTCGTGGAGGTTCCTTTTGTATGGTTTCCTTTGACAACAACGCTTGCTCCTGCAAGCGGCTCATTGTATTCGTCAAAAACGACCCCGCCGACATTCATCTCCTGCGCCTGGATATAAGCTGTGCATATTAAGCTTAGTAATAGTATCAGGAGTTTGTTTAAAGAGCGAGTTTTTTGCCAATACTTTTTCTTTTGTTTTTTTGAATTTTTCATACCTGAATTGGTTTAATAAATTAACAGTTTAAAATGGTTTTATAGAAAAATAAAATATTTTTTTGCAAAATAAGAGCTAATATTTCCGGCGGGTTTACTTCATTTGATTTTTTTTTTACTATTTTCATCCATGATAAATGAAAATACGTAAATGACGCTGCTTAATATTTAGTTGAATAGTTACGATAACAAACGATTTGGTCGGTTTCTATTAGCTCTCATCCTGTCAGTGTAAATTAAAGACAACAAATAATCATGTTATTCAACGAGTTAAACAGCGCAGATATTTCAAATTATCAAAACTTGCAAAAAGAACAAGTTTTGATAAAAATAAATCATAACTTTGCAGCATGACAAAATGGATTGAACGCAGGGAATATATAGACAGGCTTCTGACATATAAAGAAAAAGGAGTTATTAAAGTGATTACCGGGCTTCGCCGTTCGGGTAAATCGACATTGATGGAAATATTCAAAAACAGGCTGTTGGAATCCGGAATCGCTCCCGCTCAAATACAATTTTACAATTTTGAATTGCCCGAAAATTTCCTGAACAAATCGTGGAGCGATATTTACTTTGAGATAAAAGGAAAAGCGGCTGCGGAAGGAAAAATGAATTACATTTTCCTTGATGAAATTCAGAATATTCGCGCATTTGAAAAATTGGTTGACGGCTTGTTCGTCCATGAAAACATGGACGTATATATAACAGGCTCAAATGCCAATCTGTTGTCGGGCGAACTGGCGACGTTGTTAAGCGGAAGGTATATAGAAATATCTATTCTGCCGTTTTCTTTTTTTGAATATCTGGAAGCAAGGAATATAGATGTAAGCAACAAATATCTGAATTACGAAGCGCTGTTCTTCGATTATGTGAATGAGACCTCGCTCCCGAAAGGCGTAGAACTGCGGGATGATGGCTTCAATTTAATATACGACTATTTGGAAGCGCTATATGCTACAATCATTGAAAAGGACATGAAACGAACATGCAAAACGGCTTGCGCCAAAGAGTTATGAACATGCTGTGAGTTCTATGTTTCCTTAATGTTAAAAATTAAATAATGTACACATGAAACGAAGGCATCGGATAAATGATATGAGAGCTTTCGGGAATGTTGTGAAATTTGTTGCTGCCAACATCGGCAATCAATTGTCGCCAAGCAATATATCTCATTCGTTAAAAGCCGACAATCAAAGCGTTCATCATGCAACCGTAGAAAAGTATCTTGATTATCTTGTAGAAAGTTTTTTGTTTTATCGCGTTCATCGTTTTGATATAAAGGGGAAAAAACAACTTGCAACCCAGGAAAAATACTATCTCGTGGACGCCGGCTTGTTGAATATTTTAACAGGTCGTGAAAAAACAACAGACAGAGGCCATATTTTGGAAAATACAGTATATCTCGAATTGCTTCGACGCGGCTACAGGATATGGACAGGAACGATGCGTAACGGCGAAGTTGATTTTACCGTTAAAAATAAAAACGGCGATATTGAATATTATCAGGTTACATGGGAGATATCCGGACTTGAAACCGAAAAACGGGAGTTCCGGTCGTTAGAATCCATAAAAGACAATTATCCGAAGTATCTGCTTACGACCGAATCGTTTCTCCAAAATAAAAACGGAATTATCCACCATAATGTTTTCGAATGGTTGCTTAATACTGTAAAATAACAAAAGAAAATAATCATGTCATTCAACAAAAAAATAACCAAGAACTTTTCCTTGCTCTTATTGCCGTAGCTCATAATGTCAAGCAACCGGACGGGTGGTAGTTACAAAGTTGCGATAAACAGCAACGGTTAAATTCGCTGTTTATGAAAGAAACTCCTGCAAAAGGAGCGATTGTTTGGAAAACTTTTTGTATCTTTGTCATCGTTTGAGATTCAATTATTTATGTTATTAACATTACAAAGAGAAGTGAATTTTCTCAAACGGCAAAGCGCTGGCTAATTTATTTTATTTCAGCGTCTTGTTTTTTCTCAAATAAAAAATTTGCGGATTTAAGGTTAATTTAAAAAATACCCAAAATGAACAGAACCTTTATTTATCTTGCAGGGCTTTGTATTAGCCTGCTTTTTGTGACCTCTTGCGGGTCAACTTCGTCCAAATACGCTCCTGACGCGGAAGGTTTCGCGAAAATTCAGGGCTCACCTTCAAAACCCTGTGTTTGTAAAAAGGAAGAATATTATTACTTTTGTATGAAAAATAATACAAATTGATATGCAAAACAATCTTACAGAAGAGTTGATAAAATATGTACTTCCGTTGGAAGTTACAGAGAATTTTGATTTGGTAAACATGTCGGC
>JAIROL010000074.1 GCA_031257565.1 Tannerella sp.
CCTTTAGATTTGCACTTTGAAATATTGAAACAGTTTTAAGATGTTAATTTCTTACTTTTGTTGTAGGAAAGTAAGGAATTAACCGATACTTGAAAGTAAACTATAAGCCATGCTAAAGTTCAACTTTACAGCCCGAATGAGACTTTCGAGTATCAAATTGCCAATACCAAATAGAATTTTAGGCTTTCAAGCCTATTAAAGGTGTTAGTTTAAAGCAGTTTTTACGGTTAATTCCAATGATTAAAAATTTAATTTACAAAGGTATGAAAAAAAAATTATTTATCGGAAATGTTTTCATGCTTAAATCCACAAATCTAATTTGCCGGGTAGGTTTGGGGGTGACATTCTCTTCGACAAATACCTGAAGCAAGGCGAACAATACGTACTCGAAAAAGTTTACAGGATATATACTGCACGCGGCATGGTTTTGTGATATGTCGGCAGAAAGCAGAAAGCAGGAAGCCGTCGGAAGATGGCGTTACAAACCGCCCTGTGGTTCTTATTTGCGTTCTGCTTTCTGCTTTTTTTCTCGCAAGTTTATCCCGAGCAAAGTATATAAAGAATTTCAGAATGATTACTTAATATGAAAAACAGGTTATTAAAAAAAAGAATCAATCACCTTAGGGTGTCAATACAATTCCGCCCATTCATAAGAATTACCCACATAGTCAAGAAAGCGAATAAAATCATCGCGTAAGATAAGAAGCGATGCGGTATTGATACATGGATGAAAGCTCAGACGTTCTTCTTTCCGGAGATTTTTATCTATAAAAAGATGTACGTGGCGTTCGGAGTCATTGATTAATCCGAATGGCGTAACAGAACCGGGTTTAACGCCTAAATACTTTTCCATACGCTTTTCAGAAGCAAAACTTAACTTCCCCTGACGAAGCATTTTCTCTATGGAACAGATATCCATATCGCAATTGCAATCAAGAATAACAAGATAATGCCTGTTTCCTTTATGGTTCCGAAAAAACAGATTCTTACAATGTCTCGCATCATGTCCCGCCCAGTATTGACGTGCAATCTCGATTGTCGGAGCAGGAGGATGCTCAACATATTCGAATTGTATATTCAATTGCTCTAATAACGTATAAAGTTTCGGATCCCCGTTCATTCTTACCCTGTTTTTGAACAGTTAGACATATAGCGCAACATCATTGTGATTTTTTTTCTGCAGTCAGGATACGCTGAACAGCAAATTTACCGGATATTGCAGCCAGAGGTAACCCGCCCACAGGAATAGTCCATTGGCCTGCAAGATAAAGATTCTCAATCCCTTTGATCATTCCTTTATGAAATTTCATTTTCACTTTGCCGGAAGGTATGAAAGACATATAAGTTCCGCGATAAGAATTACAGTATTTATGATATGTCAATGGCGTCGCAACATCTAATATTTCCAATTTACTTTCTAACTCGGGAAAAACGGTTAAGACATTTTCCTTAATCCAATTCGCAATGCGCTCCTTTTCTGCTCTGTACTCCTCTATGGAACGTTCTTTCAGCGCCATCCAGAAATCAAATTCATTCTCCGTCAACAAAACCGTAATGACGGTTTTGCCGTTTTGAACAAACTTCGAATCAAAATTATATAATTTAATATTGAAAGCTTTTATTTCCGTATTGTTTATATACAATGAATTTTTAGTTTGAATATAAACATTATGGGGATATTTCTCCAGGTCGGAAGAAACGCCCAGACTAACATAAGTACCTGTCAAAATCATATAGTTTTGCGTATCGGCATACCGCGTTTCAAAATATTCATCCGAATATTTACCATCCAGCAACCGGTTCAGTAAGACGCTTATATCCACTGCAGAAATAATGTAATCGGCATATACCTCCCGCCCGTCATTCTTCAGTTTCACTCCGACGGCCGTATCGTCCTTTATGATTATTTTATCTACGGCTGCGCTCAAATATATTCTGCCTCCCAGTTCTTCAAAACGCTGCCGCATCCTTTTTATAAACGCCAAAGAACCGCCGACAGGCCATCCGCCGTCGCCGGAAGTTCTTATTCCTAAATTGTAAAACAATGCATAAGCAGGCAAAACGATTGGAAAAACACAAAATAACAACTGACGAATTATCGGAGATTTAAAATCCTCCAGATATTCTCCAATAGTCATCGACTTCGTTCTTTTATCCGGCTTTCCGGAAACAATCAAGTTCCATAACAGAGGTATGAAATGAAACAGGCTCATCTGCTCAAACGGTTTATCTACAGGAGCGTTCAGATTCTGAAAGATACGAATATTCTTCACCAACTTCCTGATTGCAACGGCATCTTCCGGAGAAATAGCCAGAAATTCCTTTTCTATTTTGTTCAAATCGGAATACAAATGATATGTTTTCCCTTCATAGATTGTAGACGCTATTTGCTCGGTGTTATATACTTGTGATTCATCAACCAGGGCTCCGCATGTTCGCCATATTTTATTTACTCCGGTACCGTTTTTTGTTCCGGTGAGCCACTGTATACATCCGTCTATATGAAAACCCTTGCGATTCCATCCGGTACAATTACCCCCTGCTACCGAGTGAGATTCAAATAATTCGACGTCTAATCCGCCCAAACGCGCATAGATACCTGCTACAAGTCCGGACACCCCTGATCCGATAATAATTACCTTTTTGCTCATTATTTTTGAGTTTGTTTGATTTTCGGCATAAAGATACGAAATTATCGGATTCGCCCGCAGTATGGCGACAGACGTCGAGGGCGCACGGTTAAAACGCGCGTATCTTCGGGGCGGAGACGCGTGCGTTTTTTTGCTCGCCGGCGCAAATTTCGCAATTCGGCGAACTTGTCGAGCCGCAAGTCACTTCTTCGCGTTCATCACGCCCGAATCGTCGTCGGCGTTGTTGAGCCGTTTCCGTTTGGCGTCGAATGTGCGTCCGAACGAGAAGTTGTACGTCAGCTGGATCAATACCATGCGCGAAGATTCGTCGATGTAGTTTACTTTCTTGTAGGAAGCGTATATTGACCGGTTTTCGTCGCTCTGCTTGTAATTGTCCGTAAAGGGATTGAACATTCCCAGCATGGCGGAGAGTTTTTTATGCCTGTATCCCAGCATGGCGTGGTGGATGTTCTCGCCTCCGTTCATCGTTTCGCCATAAAATCTTTCCCAGGGAGTTTGCATGCCGACCAAGACGATGAATCTTTTGAAAGTGAAGTTGCCTTCTATGCGGTTGTGCCAGTTGGTATAGCGGTGCAGATAGCTGTTTCCGTGACTGATGTAATGGTTTATCTGGCTTGTGACGGAGAGTTCGAACATATCTTTTATCGGGCCAATCCGCAGGTTGACGCCGCCGCTCAGCCATTGCCAGTTTTTCTGATTGTTCCATGTCCGGATAATCTTGTCGCCTTCGGGCAGTTTTTCTTCCATGATGGCATGGGGATGATATTCATACGAGCCTTGCAGATTGACGTATATGAGTTTTTTTCTGTATTCGTACGTAAGCTGGGTACGGTAGCGCATGTAAGGATTCATGCTGGGGTTTCCCCGCATGATTTGAAGCGAATCGACGGTTTGCTCGACGGCGTTCAGGTCGGACAGCGAGGGCGACGAATTGCCGAGGTCGCTCCTCAAGCGAATAGACGACTGTCCGGGAAGCGGAAGGAAGAGCACGATGCGCGGGTTGAAGGTATAATACTGGTAACCGTCGGCGCCTTCCTGCTCGAAATACGAACGGGTGACGCCTGCGCCCAGCGTATAGTCCAGTTTGTTGAAATTGCTTTTGAACTCGCCGTACAGAAATGTTTCTATCTGCTGCATTTCCGTTTCGTAGAGGCGCCCGTTGCGGTAGGAATTGTTTGTCAGCGACTGCGAATGGCGTATTCCGGCGCTGAGGCGCTTCGCGTCCAGTTTCTTTTCGTAAATGCTTTCGCCGATGAACGAATATTTTTTGCCGTCGACGCGATTGTTGACGTCGGTCAGTAGCGTTTCGTCGCGACTTTCTCTGTAGATGCGCGTGTTGTCCGTACGGTTGTATGTGCCGACGGCGTTAAATACCAGCGTCTGGTCTTTGGGCAGGCTGTGCTGGTAGTAGAGGTCGAGCGCGGGGCGGGTCTCGCTGCTGTTTGTACGGTCAATCATGTCGACGGCGTCTGCCGGATTTTCCATATTATATAATATGCCTCTGTAATCCCAGTGCGGCTGCTTGTCGGCGTAGAGACGGAAGGCGGCGTTGAACATTTTCTTCTCGTCCTGAAAGTTGTATTTTACGTTCAGATTCTGCCAGTATATTTCGGCATGTCCGGGTTCGCCTTTTTCCCTTCGGCGCAGTACGGAGCCGTCGGCGAGAGAGAAAGTTTCCTCATTGTTGCGCCACATCCGGTAGAAATCACGGTGACTGATGCTGTAGTTGGCGGAAAATTCCGATTTGCGGCAGTTTATCCTGCCGTTAAAGAAATTGTTTCCCCACGCGGCCGTAAGCCCGTCGTTCAGGTTTATGCCGAAATCTCCGCCCGTTTCCGGTCGACGCACGATGTAATCGAGTACAATTTCGGCATTTCCGTACCGCAGTCCGGGGTTGTCGTGAAACTCGATGCGGACAATGTCGACAGGACGCAGGGCAAGTAAGTCTTCGCGCTCGACCTTGACGCCGTTAATGCGCAGCTGCAGTTCGCCGCCGCCGGCGATGGCCACTTCGTTTAAAACGGGATTGACCGTCACCCGTGGAAGCATCAGTTTTTGCAGCAAATCGATGCCATTGGTCGAGGAGGTCGCGTGCCGTTCGGAAGGGATGATGATTTTCCGGTCGATCCGGTTGCTCACGTTCGAGGCCAAAACCGTCACGCCGTCGAGCAATACGGTTGCTTCGTTCAGCAAAATGTCGTCCAGCGCGATGTTTTTGGCCAGCCCTTCGAGTTCGAGGAACAGCATTTCATATCCGATGCTTGAGACGACCAGCCGATAATCCCCTGCGGCAATCTTTCCCAGCGCAAAAGCGCCATTCCGTCCGGTCGTCCCGCCCGTTACGAAAACCGAATCCTGCGTTTGCAGCACAACATTGACGTGCTCCAGATATTTCATGTCTCCGGCGTCTTTCACGACGCCCCTTATTTCGATACTTTGCGCTGCAACATGTCCGACGCCGGACGACAACAGGACTACCGGCAAAATGATTTGTTTAAGGATACGTTTCATTTTAAAATTCATTCTTACTAATTATCAATTTTATGAATTATCAAACGACCGGCTTCGAAATACGGTTTGCTTGCCTGACGGAATCGTCGCCCCGTCCGACGGCAAACGCCTGCAAAAATTAGGGAAGCCTTTACAATCAATTAGACGCAGAAAGGCAAAATTTGGTTACAAATTCGGAAAAATAAAAATATAAAGAATAAAGTGGTTTAAGCAATGGCAGATCGCAAGGTTGCATAAACCGGATATTTTTTATCCTATTTCAGCAATCAGCCCCGTAAAAAGCATGGTCATTTTATCCGCAGCCTGATTAGCCGCTTTCACAACATCGTCGCCATTATTCACAAAATCATCCGCGAAATGATATCCTTCGTTTGTTATCACAGACATACCAAACACGCGCAATCCCGCATGGCGGGCTACGATTACTTCCGGAACCGTACTCATTCCAATTGCGTCGCCACCGGCTTTTCCGTAAAATGCATATTCGGCGGGCGTTTCATAGGACGGTCCTGTCAAACCGACATATACGCCTTTCTTAAGCGGAATACCCTGCAAAGCGGCAATTCTTTCCATGTATTCAATAAATTCACGGTCATAAGCGCGCGTCATATCCGGAAAACGCGTACCGAATGTTTCATCGTTTTTCCCAAGAAGCGGATTCGGCAACATATTGATATGATCGCGGATAATCATCAGATCGCCGACCTTAAAGGCGTTGTTTATCCCTCCCGCAGCATTCGATACAAACAGATTCTTCACCCCTATCAGTTTCATCGCACGTATGGGAAACGTAACCTGTTGCATCGTATATCCTTCGTAATAATGAAAACGTCCCTGCATAACAAGAACCTGTTTCCCCCCCAGATTGCCGCATATCAGATTTCCTTTATGTCCTGCTGCCGTAGAGCTCACGAAATGCGGAATCTCACAATAAGGTATAACCGTCGCATTTGCTATTTTATCTGCCAGCGCGCCAAGTCCGCTCCCCAATATTATTGCCGTTTCCGGCGATCCGTTTATTTTCGACAAGACATAATCTGCCGCCTCTTGATAATTTGTTTTCACATCTGTATTATTAATTTAACATCAAGGAAACATTTCTCCGAAACGGTCGCGTTATGCTATAAAAGCCATCGATCCGCATGCTATGTTTCAGTTATAACCAATTTATTTCATGCAAATTTAGTAAAACCTCCGAAAAGAACAAAATCAGATCCATGACAGGCGTACGCTATTTCAGTATTTTTCGTATTTTTCATATCTTTTATACTCAATTAATTCGTAAATTCAGTATCTTTGGAAATTGAAAACATCTAAATTGACGCTGAGATAAAAAAGATTGAATGAATGGGACATCTACCTGATTTTGTACAAGACCTTGCCCTCATTCTGATATCAGCCGGTATTTTCACCATTTTGTTCAAATGGTTAAAACAACCGGTTGTATTAGGCTATATTGTCGCCGGATTCATCGCAAGCCCTCGTCTGAATGAATTATTAATAACCATAACACAGGAATTATTCGGAAATAAAGGGGATCTTTTGATCTTTTATCTTAATAAAATTCCATCCGCAAAAGATATGGAAAACATATCTACATGGGCGGATATCGGCGTGATCTTTCTGCTATTTGCATTAGGTCTGGAATTCAGTCTCAAAAAATTACTAAAAGTAGGAGGAACCGCTTCGATCGCAACTTTTATCAACATGGGTTCCATGATCGCTATCGGATACGGCGCAGGCCAATTTCTCGGATGGGGAGAAATGGACAGCATTTTTTTAGGAGGAATGCTCTCGATGTCGTCGACAACGATCATCATAAAGGCCTTTAATGATATGAATCTTCAAAAGACAAAGTTTGCCAACATTGTTTTCGGCATGCTGATTGTCGAAGATCTGGCGGCCATCATGATGATGGTATTGCTGTCGACCGTAGCCGTAAGCAATCATTTCGAAAGTTCCGATATGGCAAACAGTATGTTCAGACTACTGTTTTTCATCGTCATGTGGTTTATTGTCGGTATCTATCTGATTCCTACGATGTTCAAAAAACTAAAGAAATACCTGAACGACGAAACGCTGCTGATCATCTCATCCGGACTATGTCTGGGGATGGTTCTATTTGCTACTTCAGTAGGATTTTCGGCCGCATTAGGCGCTTTCATTATGGGCTCAATTCTGGCGGAGACGATTGAATCCAAGCATATTGAACATTTGACCGAATCATTAAAAAATTTCTTCGGAGCCGTGTTCTTTGTTTCCGTCGGTATAATGATCGATCCGATGGTAATATGGGAACACGGTTCCACCGTATTATTGTTAACGGCCATAGTACTGGTCGGACGTGTTATTTTCGCTTCATTAGGGGTCATTGCTTCGGGACAGGGACTGAAAGTTGCCGTACAATCCGGATTCAGTCTGGCCCAGATCGGAGAATTTTCTTTCATCATTGCAACTTTAGGAATGAGCCTCGGGGTCATTAGTAATATATTATATCCTGTTATTGTTGCCGTATCCATCATCACAACATTTACGACGCCTTATTTTATCAAATTATCTCCTGCCGTATCCCATTACATCGAAAAACGCATTCCTTCCAAATGGGATAAACTGACAGTCGGATATGCGTCCTCCGATTATAAAATCGTTAATAAACAAAACGACTGGAATAAATTATTAAAGAATATATTATTACAGGTTTTCGTTTATCTCATGATCTCCATTGCCGTTATGCTGATATGTAAAATATACATGATCCCTTTCGTCGCAAGCCATATTCCCGGAGTATGGGGTTCGTTATTATCCGCTGCGATCACATTAATGCTCATGGCTCCATTTATGCGGGCTATGATCATGAAAAAAAACAAGTCGCAGGAATTCAAAAATCTGTGGAATGACAGCCATTTCAACAGAGGGATCTTGATTTCGCTGGTTGTGTTGAGGATTGTTCTTGCCATCGTACTTGTATCCGTTATTCTGTTTCCATTATTCTCCACAGCGAAAACGTTGCTGACGTTAATCGCTTTTGCCGTCACCGTAAGTATTATATTATCCAAAGAACTCAAAAAACATTCCCGGAAAATAGAGGCTCACTTTCTGAAAAATCTAAGCCGGAAACAAGTTTATGAAGAAAATAAAGCTGCCATACCAACTGTTGTCGTCAATAACATCCGGGCTAAAGATATTCATATAGAAGAGTTTGAAATACCCCCCAACTCTTCTATTATCGGAAAAACATTACGGGATCTGAAATTCAAACAGAGAACCGGAGTATCCATTATTACAATCCTGAGAGGCAACCGTAAAATAAACATTCCTAATGCGAACGAATATATATATCCATACGACAAAATCGTCGTTTCCGGAAGCGATAAAGAGTTCCAGAAACTTTATGAGACGATCGAAAACAGAAAACAATCCGGAATGTATGAAGAAGCGCCTCAGCACCACATCAATTTATCTCAGTATGAAATAGAAACAGGCTCCCGCCTGATAGGAAAAACAATTAAAGAGCTCCGGTTACGCGAAAAAACAGAAACGCTGATAATCAGCATCGAACGCAATAACGATTCCATTATTAATTTTTCAGCTGATTTTACGTTTCAGGAAGGCGACAGTCTGTTACTCGCAGGAGAGCAGGAAAAGCTGGATTCTTTTGAAAAAAATATCCAATAGCTCCGGTTTCCATTTTGCACAAGAACGAAGAATAGATGCCGACGAACAACACATCGTTGCCGATTTCCATCCATTCCGCCAGGGAAGCGTTTAATATCTCCGAAATGCGATACAGCCTTTCTACGGTCAGCTTCGTTTTACCGGTTTCAATTTTACGATACGCAGCCGGAGTTAAAATATTCCTGTTTATACAGAATTTTTTCCATCTATTTTTGGAGTTGATATCAATTTAAAAAACTATCACTATCAACTTTCCGAAAACAGTGACGGGAGTGAAATTATTATTAAAGTAACTCCTAAAAATCCCGGCAGGAAAAGATACAGATATACTCTTTATGCAGTAAACCGTTCCGATACCGTACTTGTTAAATATACGGGACAATCCTTTTCAAATGCACAAGACTTAACTACTCGTAAAATAAAAGGGTCTACTTGTCAGCCACTTAATCATTATAGCTATATAAAATTCAAACAGGATGATAATACCAAAGCATATTATATCGAAGAATGTCAATAAGTCTCTATACGATAAAGGCGTCATAACGGAATATGAATACCTGACGCAAAGAAACAATCTGGAAAAAGCGGAAAGTCAACTGAAAAATACAATAGAGGAGTTCCAATCTTCGTGGCAGGCGGAAAAAACCGATTTGGAATTGAAGAATCAGACCTTGACGTCCAATACCCTGCAAATGGAAAAGAGCTTGAGAAATTATGTTATTACGG
>JAIROL010000151.1 GCA_031257565.1 Tannerella sp.
TGGCGATAACCTAACTCACTGTCAATCATTTTCGCTAACCCGCAACGGGAAAATGCTTCGTTGATAAAATTTATTCCTCCAAAAGGAGTGATGGTTTGTGAAATTTTTTCTACTTTTGTACCTGTCATATTTTTACCGTTTTTTTTATTTGGAATACAAAGTGAAAATAATTGACGCCGTATAGTTTTGGCAATCAAAACTATACGGTTACATTAAAAAAATATTTGCGGATTTAAGGTAATTTTAAACGTATTGCGTGATTGCCAAAGGCGATTCATTTTTCCTTAATGTTAAAAAATAAATTAATGTACGCATGAAACGAACATGAACTAACAGTCTTTTAGCGAAGCGTTAAAAAAAAACGGCTTGCGCCAAAGAGTTATGAACATTTGTGAGTTCTATGTTGCCTTAGTGTTAAAAATTAAATAATGTACGCATGAAAATTTTCAATCTTTTATCAGTCGTCGTTTTTATAGGCGGATTATTCGTAGCGCAGGATGGATTTTCACAATCCATGTATTGGCAAGATGGCAAGGTTCTTGCTACACAGAACGGTAAAAAAGGTTTCGGAATGGCAGCTTCGACCTTTCAGTTGAAAAACAATCATCTTCTGGAAGTTAAGGACGGACAACTACGCGAGGATCTCAGGCCGGGCTATTATACGGAAGAGAAAGATAAAATCAGTTATTATGATGATGACGAGATCTGTGTCGGCTATTATGTTCCGTCAAAAGGACATTACTATGCCATTTCCAAAGGCGGCGGCAAGGAAGCGCTAACGGCATACGCAAAAGACGGCAATATCTATCATTTAAATGATGTGCTTGTCTGCAAGTATGATAAAGATTTCGACCCCGTTTTTACAGGCTTTATCCTGTTTTTCTTTTTGGGATATACAGCCTAGCGGAAAGTCATAAATTACAACTTACGGTATAAAAAATCTATGAGCAGGCTTTGAAATGTATCATAAATGTTGTAATTTTGTCAGGCTAACTGAAATAATTGCAGGTTGATCGTATGACAAACAATGATATACAACAAGTAAAACAGCGCTTTGGCATTATCGGTAATAATGCGGATTTAAACCGGGCAATAGACGTCGCCTTACAGGTTGCTCCTACGGATTTGTCCGTATTAATCACCGGAGAGAGCGGGGTGGGAAAAGAGGTCTTTCCTCAGATCATACACCAGAATAGTCCGCGTAAACATGCTCAATATATAGCGGTAAATTGCGGAGCGATACCCGAAGGCACCATTGATTCCGAATTGTTCGGCCATGAAAAAGGATCGTTTACCGACGCCAAAGAGTTGCGAAAGGGTTATTTTGAAGTCGCGGATGATGGCACGATTTTTTTGGACGAAGTGGGAGAATTACCTTTATTCACGCAGGTACGCCTTTTGCGCGTGCTGGAATCCGGCGAATTTATGAAAGTGGGTTCTTCAAAAGTTCAAAAAACAAATGTGCGTATTGTTGCCGCTACAAACGTAAATCTGGTAGAAGCCGTTTCGCAGCATAAATTTCGTGAAGACCTTTATTACAGGCTGAATACGGTGCCGATACGTATTCCTCCGTTAAGAGAGCGTCAGGAGGATGTGTTATTGCTTTTCCGCAAGTTTGCAAGCGATTGTGCCGATAAGTACCGCATGCCGGCCATTCATCTCGACGACGACGCCCGTCAATTGTTAGTGTCATATCGTTGGCCGGGTAATGTGCGCGAACTCAAGAATATTGTGGAACGTATATCTGTAATAGAAGAGAATCGTGAAATAACAGCTGGTGTTTTAAAAATGCATCTTCCGAATATTTCAATGGAAAAGCTGCCGGTCCTGGCGCAGCGTCATCATGACGGGAGTAAAATTTTTAATAGCGAAAGAGAAATTCTTTATCAGGTGCTTTTTGATATGAAGAAAGATGTGAATGATTTGAAAAAATTAGTACATGATATTATGAATGATAATGCCCGGATAGAGCCTATAGATGACGGCGTTTATACGCAGACTCCTGCACATCAGTCTTCAATACGTCATACTTCCATACAGGATGCAGAAACGGTAGAAGAAACCCTTTCTCTTGAAGATGTTGAAAAAGAGATGATTCGTAAAGCGCTGGAAAGGCATGGCGGACGCCGTAAAAATGCCGCGGGCGATTTGCAGATATCGGAACGCACTTTATATCGTAAAATAAAAGAGTACGATTTAGAATGAAAGTTTTATCGCAAATTCTATTTTTGTTTTTGGCGGGATGGACGTATTCTTCCTGTTCGATTTCTTATTCGTTCAGCGGATCGTCAATTGATTATACAAAAGTGAGTTCTATCTCGATAAAGGATTTTCCAAACATGGCTCCTTTGGTTTATGCCCCGCTATCGCAACAATTTACGGAAGCGCTGAAAGATAAGTATACCCGACAGACTAAATTACAGGTTCTTCGTGAAAAGGGAGATCTCGATCTGGAAGGCGAAATAACGGGCTATAATTTTACTTCTATGGCTGTAACAGACGGCTCGTATGCGTCGCAAACACGTCTTACAATAACCGTTCGCGTAAGGTATACGAATAATATCAATTCGGAAGATGATTTTGAAAGATCTTTTTCGGCGCATAATGAGTTTAGTAATGAAAGCACAATTGATCAGGTACAGGATGAACTATGCAACGGCATTATGAAAGAGATTATAGATCAGATTTTTAATGAAACTGTGGCAAACTGGTAAGTATATGACAAGAGCTGAATTTTATGAGTGGATATCGGACCCGTCTTTGTTAACAAAAAATTCCTTACAGGAACTCAGGCAAATGGTGGATGATTTTCCGTATTTTCATGCCGTGAGAATGCTTTACCTGAAAAACTTAGCCGTACTTGACGATGTTCGCCTGGAAAAAGAACTAAGAAAAATGTCCGTTTATGTGCCTGATCGCAGACTTCTTTTTCTGTTGATCAATGACCGGCTTTTTGTAGGAAAGAAGGAGCGAACTTCTCCGGCTGCAGAAATAAATAAAACGGAAAAGGCTTTTGAGGTGATAGAAAAAGCGACGCCTTCCGATGGGCCGGATGAGAAAGATTTTGTTTCAACGCTCCTGTCAAAGCCCATATCTTCGGCTGTGGCGACTTCGGATTATGTGAACTGGCTGGAGGAAAATGCGGAAGATCTTCCTGCTGAAAACGGGACGGAAAATCGTTTGAAGCATCAGGACCTGATAGACTCTTTCATGGCAAATGAAAGCGACCGGTTTGCTCAACGTTTGGGCGGCGCTTTTTCCGACAGGGGCACGGAGGCAGACAATGAGCGTGAAAGGCCTAAACAGGACGCATTGGAAAAAATATCTCTGGACGACTCGTATTTTACTGAAACTCTGGCTCGTGTGTATATCGATCAGAAACGGTATGATAAAGCGTTGGAAATTATTCGCGTTTTAAATTTGAAATATCCGGAAAAAAATATTTACTTTGCAGATCAAATTCGATATTTGGAGAAAATTATTAACATAAAAAAATAAAGAAATGTACGTTTTTATTTCAATTTTGATTCTTATTTGTTCCGCCGTATTAGTATTAGTCGTATTAGTACAGAACTCAAAAGGAGGAGGTTTGGCTTCTGGTTTTGCGTCTTCAAATCAGGTTCTGGGAGTTCGTAAAACGACTGATTTCCTGGAAAAAGCTACATGGACGCTGGCCATGGCAGTTATTATTCTTTGTATTGGAATAACGGCTGTTATTCCCCGTGAAAAAGTTGCGTCAAACTCTGAAGTGCTGGAAAATGTAAGCTCGCCGGTAAATACTTCAGTTCCTGATTTTGGAATAGCTCAACCTGACGCCCAAGAAGGCGTGCAAGTTCCGGCGCCGCAACAGGAAGTCCCGGTAGCGCCGCAACAGGAAGTCCCGACAGAATAAGAAATCCTACATTATCATAGAAAGACGAAAAATGCTTGATTTAAGCGTTTTTCGTCTCTTTTTTTGTAAAAAAACATCATAAAAGTAATAAGCGCTTGGTAGAGAGGCGATGTGAGGCTTTATTTTCGAATTTTCAGCGGGTTTTCAATATTTCTGAAGTTAATTACACAGAACGTGGGAACTTTGGCATAGCCTTCCCTGTTGTTCGGCAGGTGGTTATAGGCTATGGTGGAAAGGTCGGCGGCTTTCTGATGTGGTTTTTTTGTGAAAAACAGAAAAAGAAAGTTTTGTACTCGGAGATTGTACTTTTGTACATAAACAGGATGAGTTGGTTCAATATAGATTTAAAAGCGCTTGAGAAATGTATTGTGTATTATATCTTTACGGCATAGACGTAATACTTCTTCATAATTATTAGTTCTTTTTAAGGCAAAAAGTTTATTATGGTTAATGTGGAAAGTCCCGAACGCGAGTTCAGGACTTTCCGATTTTTACAGGTAATCATTTGTTTCGTTTATTCGATAGCCTCATTTTCTTTCATATTGTGAAAAACGTTCTGAACATCTTCGTCGTCTTCTAATTTTTCGATTAGCTTTTCTATCATTTCACGCTGTTCGGAGGTCACGTCTTTTACGTCGTTAGGTATACGGACAAATTCGCTTGACGTAATTTCAAAACCGTTATCTTCAAGATATTTTTGGATCGCCGAGTTTTGTGAAAAGTCTCCGTAAATAATAATTTCTCCTTCATCTTCATCAACTTCGTCAACGCCAAAGTCGATAAGTTCCAGTTCAAAATCCTCCAGCGACAGGCTTTCTTTTTTCATTATATGAAACACGCATTTGTGCTCAAAGAGGAACTCCAGCGAACCGGATGTGCCTAAAGAACCTCCGAATTTGTTGAAATAACTACGAACATTCGCTACGGTGCGCGTAGTGTTATCTGTTGCCGTTTCGACAAAGACAGCTATGCCATGCGGACCATATCCTTCATAGTTCATTTCTTTGTAATCGGTAAAGTCTTTGGACGTTGCTTTTTTGATAGCGCGTTCCACATTTTCCTTAGGCATATTTTCTTTTTTTGCCGTTTGCATGAGTACGCGCAGGCGGGGATTTGTTTCAGCATCAGGACCGCCCTCTTTCGCGGCGATGGTTATTTCTTTTCCCAGTTTTGTAAAAACGCGGGCCATATTACCCCAACGTTTCATCTTTCTCGCTTTTCTGTATTCAAACGCTCTTCCCATATATGATTTTGTAGATTAAAATGATTAAGAATTATCGCAGTTGCACTCCAAGTTTATCTTCCAGATTTTTTTGTATTTTCGACATGATAGAATCGATCTGTTTGTCGTTCAGAGTTTTCTCCTTATCCTGCAGGTAAAAACTGACTGCATAAGATTTTTTACCCGCGATGAGGCTTTTCCCTTCGTAGACGTCAAACAATACGATGTTTTTCAAAAGTTTACGTTCGCTATCCATTGCCGCTTTCTTTATATCGGCAAAGGTTACATTTTTGTCTGCCAGTAATGCCAGGTCTCTTTTTGCCTCCGGAAATTTCGAAATCTCACGGAATGATATTGGCTCTTTTGGGATATCTTTTATTAATATATTCCACGATAGTTCTGCGAAATATACTTCATTGTCGATATCGATCGTTTTCAGCATGTTTTTGTTTACGACGCCAAAGGTTCCTAAAGCGCGTCCGGATGTAGAGACAATTGTCACGCCGGCAGAATAGATATCATTTGAGAAGCTGCCCCGGATAAGTCTATCCGTATTTATGCCAAGTCGATGGAAAATGTTCTCAATGTGCGCTTTCAGTTCAAAAACGGAGGCGTTTTCGTCGGCGTGGGCCCAGTTGTTTTCAACCCTTTTACCGGAAATCCATAAGCCAAGGCGATAATCTTCTTTATATTCCGAAAGAATTTCGTTCTCTTTTTTGTTTTCTTCGTTTCGGACGTAGCAATTTCCGAATTCGAAAAAGCGTATATTTTTGTTTTTGTGTTTGATATTGAACGCTACGCTTTGCAGGCCGCCGAAAAGCAGGGTTTGTCGCATCGCGTTCAGATCGGCGCTTAGCGGATTCCTCAACACTACGCAGTTTGCTGCCGGATACGTTGTCAACTCGTTATAATATGCCAAACGCGTAAGCGAATTGTTCAATATTTCATTAAAGCCGGCTCCGCATAATTGTTCGGAAATGACGTTTTCCAACTGATAGCTTTTATCTGTTAATGTTTGATAACTTAACGTTGAACGGACGTGATCGCTGAATTCGACATTATTATATCCGTAAATACGCAAAATGTCTTCTATGACGTCGACATCGCGCCGAACGTCAAATCTATATACGGGAATGCGTAAAGACAGCCCTTCGGCCGTTTCGGCCGCTATTTCCATTTCTAATGAGGCGAGTATACTTTTTATGGTATCGACCGGTATTGTTTTCCCTGTTAGCGCCTTTATTTTTTTGTAGGTTATGTCGACGGCAAAAGGCTCCATTTTATTCGGATATATATCCTGAATATCTCCTGCTATTTTTCCGCCTGCAAGCTCCTGAATCATTAATGCTGCACGTTTAAGTACATAGATTGTTTGGTTTGGGTCCAGTCCCCGTTCGAAACGAAAGGACGAATCGGTATTCAGTCCGAAGCGTCGTGCCGTTTTTCGTACCCAGGCAGGGTTGAAGCAAGCAGATTCCAGAAAAACGTCTTTTGTATTTTCCGTAACGCCGGAATCAAGACCTCCGAATACGCCTCCGATACACATCGGTTCTTCTGTATTGCAAATCATCAGATCCATGTTTGTCAGCGTGCGTTCTACTCCGTCGAGCGTCACAAATTTAGCGCCTTCCGGCATCGTTTTGACGATTACTTTATTTCCTTTTATTTTAGCTGCGTCAAATGCATGTAACGGTTGTCCCAATTCGTGCAGTACGTAATTTGTTATATCCACAATGTTGTTGATAGGACGTAGTCCGATTGCAGTCAGACGGTTTTTCAGCCAATCGGGACTTTCTTTTACCGACGCCTCTTTGATCGTAATTCCGGAATATCGTATACAGGCCTCCGTATTTTTCACGTCTACGGAAACAGGGGTCGCCGGATCATCCGTTTTAAACGATTCAACAGGCGGTTTTTTCAACTCGACCTGCTTTCCCGCTTGCTTCAGACAGGCTGCAAGGTCGCGTGCAATCCCGAAATGCGACGTTCCGTCTACGCGGTTTGGAGTAATGTCGACTTCAAGGACGTAGTCGCTTTCTACTTTGTAATATTCTTTTGCCGACATGCCAATCTGTGCGTCTGCAGGAAGCGTAATGATTCCGGAGCGATCGGCGCCGACGCCGATTTCGCCTTCGGCGCAGATCATACCGCAAGATTCTTCTCCGCGTATTTTTCCTTTTTTTATTTTAAATTCCTTGTCGCCGTCATACAATGTTGTGCCGATTGTCGCTACGACGACTTTTTGTCCTGCCGCAACATTAGGCGCCCCACATACAATTTGCAGCGGCTCGCCTGTGCCTGTGTTTACTGTCGTAAGATGAAGATGGTCGGAGTTGGGATGGTCCGTACACGTCAATACTTCGCCAATCACAAGGCCTTCCAGCCCCCCTTTGATTGTTTGTACTTCTTTTACCGAGCCGGTTTCTAATCCGATTGAAGTAAGGGCCGCGGCTACTTCGTCCACATTCATATCGAAAGATAAATAGTCCTTCAGCCAATTGTAAGATACATTCATCGTTAATTAAATTAATTGCGTTAAACAGGCTTGCAAAAGTATGAAAAAAAAGTAATATAACGACGAATGATAGCGTGTTTTTTTAGCCGACGGTTAATCGTCTATAGGATTCGATTTTGATCCCGGCGTATGACCGTTTTTTATACCGACGTTTATTAAAGACCGGCGTAATGCACTGCGTTCGCGTTCGTTTATGACGATAGGTTTTATTGCTCCTTCGTCATAGTAGTTTTTATAGGAGATTGCATTCTTTTTGTTGTGCATTTTCTGTCTGTATGACGGACTGAATATCATACATAATATGTGATTAAAATCAAGATTTCCGATACCTCCGACCTGTTCGTTATAATAAAATCTGTTTCTGGCGCTTGGCGGCATGGCTTCTTCTAACTTATTTCTTTCTTCGGCCGATAACATAAGGGTTCTGCTTTCATAGATGGAATCCATTTTTTCCATATACAATACATACATCGCATAAACGGCCGGCGGCATGGAGTACGGATCGACGCTATGCATCCTTAAGGAATCATTTACCTTATGCTCAAAATCTTTGATCATTTCTATACCATATTTGTTTTCTTCCTTATTCATCCATGAAGGAATAATCAGGCGGCCATCTTCAATCGCTTTTTTTGTGTCTTTATTTATTTCGAGATTTATTTTTCCTTCCAGGATATTAATCAGCCATATGGAATCCTCTTTACTCCATTCCTGAGCGCCGGCGAATCCGCATGACGAGATGATAAATATGCAAAAAATATAAAATCTTTTAGCCATAGGCGATATTTTAATTATGTCTATTTTACCGGACAAAGATAATACAAGTCTGGAATAACACAAAAAAAATCATGTATTAAAGGAATAATTTTTAATAAAATGATAATTTGGCGTTTTAGGGAGAATGCCGTAATATTGCGTACCGGACAAGTATTTGGACAGCGTCCGCGGAGCATACCGAAAATCGTACTGCTGATTTTGTGCATTATCGCCGCTCTATCGCTTATCTTTTACGGTTGTTTTCCGATATAAGCAAGGATACCGCCATCTACATACAGGATGTGGCCGTTTACGAAATTTGACGCCTCTGATGCGAGAAATACCGCCGGACCGCGCAGGTCGTCAGTCGTACCCCAGCGTGCAGCCGGCGTTTTGGCAATGATAAACGAATCAAACGGATGACGCGAGCCATCGGCCTGTTTTTCACGTAAGGGGGCCGTTTGCGGCGTCGCAATATACCCCGGTCCGATACCGTTACACTGGATGTTATATTCTCCGTATTCGGAAGCGATGTTGCGCGTCAGCATCTTTAAGCCTCCTTTTGCAGCGGCATAAGCGGAAACTGTTTCGCGTCCGAGTTCGCTCATCATGGAGCATATATTAATAATTTTGCCTTGTCCCTTTTTGATCATTGACGGAATTACCGCTTTTGCCATGATAAACGGTCCATTCAGGTCTATATCGATAACCTGGCGGAATTCGGAGGCCGTCATCTTGTGCATCGGAATACGTTTGATAATACCTGCATTGTTAACAAGAATATCTATGATTCCTGCTTCTTTTTCTATTTTTGCAATATGGGTATTTACCTCTTCTTCATTCGTTACGTCAAAAACATATCCGCGAGCATGAATGCCTTTCGCTTTATATTCTTCCAGACCTTTTTCTACCAGATCCGGTTTGACGTCGTTGAATACAATTTTAGCTCCGGCTTCAGCTAATGCAGATGCGATAGCAAAACCAATACCATAGGATGCGCCTGTAACTAAGGCGACTTTTCCTTCCAGTGAAAATTGATTGTTCATAAATTTAATTTATTTATTATAAAATCTTAATAATTAACAATTCTTCGAGTCCTTTTGAAAAATATCCCATATAGTCGCGGAAATCGCTGAGCGTTGGGAATCCGAACTTTTCCCATCCGTAACCTGTGTAATAGGTAACAGGCTGACCGGGATAGTACGACGTTACTGCCAGGACATACGAATGGATTTCCTCTTTTTGCGTTTTAGGGTGAATGATCGTATCCGTATGAGATAGAGTTCTTTCGATCCCTTTCGGAAAAATCATACCAACAAATACTTTTCCGACGTCCCCGCCGGCAGGTTCTTCATATACGACGGCAGCGACTCCGTTATCCGTGTATGCCGTATAAGCTTCGTCATCCCGGGCGCGTTTTACGATACCGGCTGCGACGGTTAGCGTATCATTGGTTTTGTATTCTTGCGTTACTTTTGTCAGTTGCGAGCCTGCATCTATCGAAAAAGTACGACTTTCGCCGAATGTTTTTCCATTGACTGTTATGTCTTTGTATGTAAGTTTAAACGTTGTGCGCAGAGGACCATTCTCCAAAAGTTCCTGTTCGGCGAAATTTTCATTTAGAATAAGCGTATCGTTTTCAAAAGGGGCCATCATACCTCCTCCGAGCGTACGTCCTACTTTATAATCGTCAAGCCCTTCTCCATGATCTTCGTGATATGATCTGACTCCTGCTATATCGTCTTGATACCATTTATCAATAATCAGATTGTTTGTTTTTTTGTACCAAAGATCGATTCCGTTACTGGGTCCGTCTACAGCTATCAGAGCAGGTCCATAGATCCGAAACGCGACACGGTCGTTTTCCCACGCGAAGTCGTCTTTTCGTTCGGTAATGAAACGACCGTACGTTTTGGATGGAAATGTGTCCGGCGTACCGATTTTAACGGTATAGAAAATTGTCTCTTTTGCTTTGACGTTCGTTTGAAAGATCAACTTTCCGTCGTATGTTAATTGCGAAGGCGTTGTTTCGTCTTTTTGATCCGTCACCAAATATGCTTTTCCGGAAGGAAGCGCCATTAATTTTTCTACAGGTATTTCTACTATTTCCAAGCGATCGAAATCGCTCGGATTTTCTATGGAAACATTTATACCGGATTTACATGATATCAGCCCGATGAAAGCGGAGATTAAAAAAAATACTTTTTTCATGCGTACATTATTTTATTTTTAACATTTCGGTAACATAGAACTCACAAATGTTCATAACTCTTTGGCGCAAGCCGTTTTACATGTTCGTTTCATGCGTACATTATTTTATTTTTAACATTTCGGTAACATAGAACTCACAAATGTTCATAACTCTTTGGCGCAAGCCGTTTTACATGTTCGTTTCATAAAGATGGATGTGCGTTAAAAATTAGTTTTTTGTATTATCAGCGCAGTTTGTCTGCCGTAAAAGCGTCCATATCGTCATAATCCAGATTTTCTCCGCACATGGCCCAGATAAAAGTATAGTTACTGGTCCCTGCTGCAGAATGGATAGACCATGACGGCGAAATGACCGCCTGCTCATTTCCCATGAAAATATGTCTTGTTTCCTGAGGTTGTCCCATGAAGTGGCAGACTGCCTGCCGTTCGGGTATTTTAAAGTAGAAGTAGGCTTCCATACGACGGGAATGAGTGTGAGGAGGCATTGTATTCCATACGCTTCCCTCTTTTATTTCCGTCAATCCCATCTGTAATTGACAGCATGGGATTATTTCACTTAATATCAGCTGGTTGAGGGTTCGTTCGTTGGATAAGGATTTGACTCCTAATTCCCGTGTACGACGCATGTCTTTCGTGATAGCCGTCGTAGGGTATGCCGTGTGAGCAGGCGAGGAGGCAAAATAGAATTTTGCAGGCCTGGATGCATCTTTGCTTTTAAAAATGACGTCTTTTGAGCCGCGGCCTACATATAAAGCGTCTTTGTACGACGTCTCAAAATCTTTTCCGTCGACAGAAACGATACCTTCATTTTCTATGCAAATAATACCAACTTCACGACGTTCGCAAAAATATTCCGAACGAACCAAATCCACCGTTTCCAGTTTCAGGTTTTCTTTTATCGGAAGAGCTCCGCCTATGATGAGACGGTCATTATGCGTATATGCCATAATAACTTCGTCGCCCGCGAATAGCTTTTCTACCAGAAATTCTTTTCTTAACTGTGCCGTGTCGTAATGCTTTACGTCACTCGGGTGCGTACCCCAACGTTCTTCAATTGTTGTCTTCATTTTTAATTGATGATAATAGTCTTTATTTGGACGGTAAAGGTAATGAAAAAATATGATTTGGGAGTAAAAAAGAGAAAAAAAATATAATATTCATACTTATTTCGTATCTTTGCATGTCGAAAGGATAGGACATTATGGTGAAAAAGGTTTTTGTGAGCGGTTGTTATGATATGCTGCATAGCGGACATGTCGCTTTCTTTGAAGAAGCTGCACAATATGGAGACTTGTATGTGGGCATAGGTTCTGATCAGACTATTCAGGAGTTGAAAGCGCGTAAGACGGTAAATACCGATGCGGAGCGTTTATATATGGTGAAAGCATTAAAAGTTGTAAAAGACGCCTGGATAAACAGCGGAAACGGTATTCTTGATTTTGATGAAGATGTAAAACGACTGAAGCCGGATTTGTTTTTCGTCAATAGCGATGGACATTCGCCGGCAAAAGAGCAGTTTTGCAAAGAATCTGGTATCGAATATGTTGTAAGTAAGCGCATTCCTCATAGCGGATTTCCGGCTCGTTCGACAACGGCTTTACGAAAAGAGTGCCTTATTCCTTATCGTATAGATTTAGCCGGCGGTTGGTTAGACCAGCCTTTTGTAAATAAATTTTGTTCGGGTTCGGTCATTACGGCGTCGATAGAGCCTGATTATGAATTTAATGACCGGAGCGGCATGTCTACTAGCTCGCGTAAGAAAGCGATAGAGTTATGGCACACAAATATCCCGGAAGGCGATAAGGAAATTCTTGCACGTACTCTTTTTTGCTATGAAAATCCTCCCGGAACGAAGTATGTAAGCGGTTCCCAGGACGCCTTAGGCGTTGTTATGCCGGGACTTAACCGCTTTTATTATGATAACGGTTATTGGCCTGAAAAGATTGATAGAGTAACGGAAAACGATACGCTGGAATGGATCGAACAGCGAATCTGGCTTTTGCCGCTTTATCCCCGCTTGCCGGACTATGACGTATTGGCTGATACTTGTATAAGCGAGAAAGAGGTAAAGAATCTGAGCCATGCTGCTGAAGCGTGTTGGAGGGCTATTCTTGATAAAAATGCCGAAAGTTGGGGCGCCGCTTCCATAGCTAGTTTTGAAGCGCAGTTGAAAATGTTTCCGCACATGGCGCCGATGGATGTAAGAAAGGCGCTTGAGCCCTACAAGTCGCAGGTTTTGGGATGGAAACTTTCGGGCGCCGGAGGAGGAGGGTATTTTGTTTTTGTGAGCGAAAAGCCCGTAAAGAATGCTATTCAGATAAGGATACGAAGGGGTAATATAGAATAAATATATGTACGCATGAAAGGACTTGTGTTAGCCGGAGGTTCCGGCACGCGTTTATACCCGATAACAAAAGGAGTTTCGAAGCAAATGCTTCCTGTCTATGATAAACCGATGATATACTATCCGATATCCGTGTTGATGCTTGCCGGGATACGGGAAATATTGATTATTTCAACGCCGCAGGATTTACCCGGATTTCGTCGGCTTTTGGGTGACGGCGCGGATTTTGGGGTTTGTTTTGAATATGCGGAGCAGCTTTCGCCGGATGGTTTGGCGCAAGCTTTTATCATAGGCGCCGATTTTATCGGCGATGATGACGCGTGCCTCGTGCTTGGGGATAATATATTTTATGGACAGGGTTTTTCTTCCATGTTGAAAGATGCGATTGAGAATGTTAAGCAGAAAAAAGCGACGGTTTTCGGTTATTATGTGAACGACCCGGAACGTTACGGAGTCGCCGCTTTCGATGAGGACGGAAATGTATTGAGTATAGAAGAAAAACCGGAAAAGCCACAGTCTAATTATGCAATCGTAGGACTTTATTTTTATCCGAACAAGGTGGTGGAAGTGGCGCGGAATATAAAGCCTTCAGCTCGTGGAGAGCTGGAGATTACAACGGTCAACCAGCGTTTTCTCAAAGAAAATTTATTGAAAGTAAAACTGTTGGGGCGCGGGTTTGCATGGTTGGATACCGGAACGCACGAATCGTTATCGGAAGCTTCTACGTTTGTGGAAGTGATAGAGCGTCGTCAGGGGCTGAAAATAGCCTGTCTTGAAGAGATCGCTTATCGAAATGGCTGGATTGGAACTGAAAAACTGAGGCGGTTGGCGCAGCCCATGATAAAAAATCCGTATGGACAGTATTTAATAAAACTCATGGAAGATCGATGAAGATTAATATATCTATTGCGATATAAAAAATAAATCGGGAAAGTTTTTTTAGGTTCTTATTCAAAATGTTGATTAATAGTTAGATGTTTGACGTCAAGGAAAGGTTCGTCGAAAAAAAAGAGAAAAAAAAGAGAAAAAAAACGCTAAATTATTTGTTTTAGTTAAAAAATGGGGTTACATTTGCATTGAATATATCTTTAAGATAAAATCTTATTGAGAATTGATAATATTTCAAATAGATTGAAATAATGTTTAATTAAAATAGTGTATAATTATGAAAACGAAGGTTTTACTGTTAGCTTTTTTATGTGGAGTAGTGACGTCAGTTTCTGCGCAGGAATACCAGCCTCAAGTTGGATTCAGTACGGAAAATGGCTCTAAAGTGAATTTCAAGAAGAATAAGGCTAGTGATAACTGGTTTATTTCTCTTGGTGGCGGTGCAAGTATGTATCTCGGCGACCAAAATAGCGATGCTGCATTTGGAGATCGTGTGAACTGGGCTACAGGACTTTCTATTGGGAAATGGTATAATCCATATCTGGCTTTTCGCCTCAAACTTACCGGCGGACAACTTAACAATTTTTCAAACATTTTAGTAAGCGGCAAAACGGAGTTATCAAATCAGGATTTTTTGTATGGCAACGCTCATCTTGATATGATGTGGGATGTTACAAATTTCTGGGCGCCTTACAACGAGAAAAAAGCGGTTCGTCTTATTCCTTTTGTAGGTATTGGTTATGCAATGCGTCCGGATAAATCCGCAGATGGTTATAGATATAAACGTTCGGAATCTCCTACTATTAACTTAGGTTTACAGATACCGTTCCGTTTGAGCAAACGCGTGGATCTTTTCCTTGAAGGCGAATATGCCATGTTGAATGAACAATTTAACCGTGTTGATATGGGTCAAGAAGAAGATCGCGTTGTTCAGGCTTTATTGGGGTTGAACTTTAAGTTGGGTAGAACAGACTTTGAAGTTATTGAACCCATGGACTATGATTTGTTGAATGATCTTAATTCTCAGATTAACGCTTTGCGCGCACAAAACGAAGAATGTTGCAAACGTCCGAAATCTTGTCCGGAATGTCCTAAAGTTGAGCCTGTTGTTGAACAAGTAGAAGTTATGCATAATGTCGTATTCTTCCGTCTTAACAGTTCTGTTATCGATAAGAATCAGGAAGGACATATCTTCCAGACCTCCGAATATGCGAAAAAGCATAATTTACCTGTTAAAGTCGTAGGTTTTGCAGATAAGAAGACAGGTACTACCGACTATAATATGGGACTGTCCGAAAGACGCGCAAGAGCCGTCGCTAAGAGACTTAATGAAAAATATGGTATTCCGACCGAAAAGATTTCTATTGAATGGAAGGGCGACGCTAAACAGCCTTACGAAATTAATGAGTGGAATCGCGTTGTGATCATGGATACTAATAAATAAGTAATCGGTTTCTAAAATCATAAAAAAGAAAAGGTCGGTGGGATTTCCATTGACCTTTTTATGTATTTATAGCAGACTTCTTTTTAAGTATTTATATATTTGCGACATTCAATCAATTAAAACTTAAATATCATGACGGAGAAAGAAGAAATGATCCCGGATAAAAATGATGATTTGACGATAAATGATTTTTTTGATAATCAGTCCTTTTTTTTAAAGGGTATCGATAACATGGGATGGGGGATTAAAAACCGGATGAGTCGCGCCTTTAATCCCAAAACCGGACGCGCCGTTATGTTGGCTTTTGATCATGGTTCTATTATGGAGCCGACTTCAGGACTGGACAGATTGGATACGTCTGTATTGCCTCTTATACATTATGCGGATTCGCTGATGTGTACGCGTGGAGTTGTTCGTTCGGTGGTCCCTCCGACTACCCGGAAACCGATTTGTTTACGTTTTTCCTCAGGTTCGACAGGCCTGTCGGAGTTCAATAATGATTGTGTGATCAATATTGAAGACGCGATACGTTTGAATGCATCGGCTTTGGGAGTAACGATTGCTCTTGATGATAAATATGAGGCAAAGACAATAAAAAATCTTGTTGTTGCGGTTGATCATTGTTATAAATACGATATTCCGGTTATGGCAATTACTCCAGTGAATAAACAAGAGCGCGACGCCGCTTATTATGCAATGGTAGCGCGCGTTTGCGCAGAAAATGGCGCAAATGTAATTGAAACGTACTATACGGAAAAAAACTTTTCGAAAATAATAAATAATTGTCCGGTACCGGTGATTATGGCCGGAGGAAAAAAAATACCGGAGTACAAATTCTTGGAACTTTGTTATTGCGCAATCAATGATGGGGCCTCGGGAATAGCTGTCGGACGTAATGTATTCCAGTCGTCTTCGCCTATTGCTATGATGAAGGCTATATCGGCAATTGTTCATGATAGTCTGATTCTGGAGGATGCGCATCAATTGTTTAGAGAATTGTCAAACTGCAATAAATAGTATCAGGAAAGATTAAAAGCGACTGATAGAACGCGAATTGTTTATTTAAAATTAAAAAGAATGAAATACGAACTGATTGTGCTGGATGTGGACGGCACATTACTTAATAATGATCGAATTATAACGGCCCGAATGAGGGCGGCATTGATAAAAGTTCAACAAATGGGGATCAGGCTGGTTCTTGCTTCCGGGCGTCCGACCTGCGGCGTTCTTCCTTTGGCGCAAGAACTTGATATGGATAAATACGATGGATTTATATTGTCTTATAACGGCGGGCAAATCATGAATGTGCAGACGAGGGAAATCCTGTTTGAAAAACGCGTAGATATGAAAATGATTCCTTATCTGGAACGAAAAGCAAACAAGGATAATTTTGCCATATTCACTTACTATGGGGATACGATCTATGCGAATGACATATCAAATGAGCATATAATACAAGAGGCCGAGTTGAACTCTATGCGTTTGAAAGAACCGGATAACTTTTCGGAAGCAATAACTTTCTTTCCGTATAAATGTATGATTGTCAGTGATGATGAAGACGCTCTGATCGGACTGGAGAATCATTGGAAAAAACGTTTAGCAGGAGAGCTGGATGTTTTTCGCTCGGAAAAATATTTTCTTGAAGTTGTGCCGTCGTTTATAGATAAAGCGAATACGTTAAGCGTTTTATTGGGAAAATTGGGTGTAGACCCCCAAAATATGGTTGTAATAGGGGATGGCGTTTGCGATGTGACGATGATCCAATTGGCCGGATTAGGGATCGCCATGGGGAACGCGCAGGAATCGGTTAAGGCTTGCGCCGATTATGTGACATTATCGAATGAAGAGGATGGAGTGGCCGTCGCGATAGAAAAGGTTGTGATCTCAGAAATACGTCCTGCGGAAATCCCGTTGGATAAACTGAACGAGTCGGGAAAGCGGGCTTTAATGGGTAATCTTGGAATACAATACACCTACGCCTCAGAGGATCGGGTAGAAGCTACTATGCCCGTTGATGAACGTACACAACAGCCTTTTGGCATTTTGCACGGCGGGGCGACATTGGCTTTAGCTGAAACTGTCGCCGGCTTGGGTTCATTGATTTTGTGTAAGCCGGATGAAGTTATATTAGGGATGCAGGTTAGTGGAAATCATGTGTCGTCGGCTCATGAAGGAGATACTGTACGGGCTGTGGGAACAATTATACATAAAGGGCGCTCTTCGCATGTCTGGAATGTGGATGTATATACCTCGACGGACAAATTAGTTTCTTCTGTTCGGGTCGTTAACAGCGTAGTGAAGAAACGTTGAAATAAAAAAAACCTCCCCCTTACTATCATTTGACAGGCAGGGGAGGAATATAAGGGCCGCACAGTAGATATGTGTAAACTCCGTATGACAGGATTTGAGCGCCTTTACCGCCTTTGTAATCCGTTGTGCTTACGCATTTCCCGAAGGAACTACGGCCCGCCATTAGCGTTAAGAGCTTGTCTCGGAATTGTGTAAAATCTGATGAGTTTTCCAATCGAACATGTGCGGCCTAACTCATTTATTTCCTGCAAAGTTAATGAAAAAATATGGGTAATGCAAGATATTACGGAATAAAATTCCGTTTTTAACATTATTATTTTATTTCTTTGCTTTTGCTATGATAGCTTTGAACGCTTCCGGATTGTTCATCGCCAAATCGGCCAGAACTTTACGGTTAATTTCAATGCCCGCTTCCTTCAGTCCGCCCATCAGGCGGGAATAAGACAAGCCTTCCATACGCGCTCCGGCATTTATACGTTGTATCCATAATGCGCGGAAATTCCGTTTTTTATTGCGACGGTCGCGGAATGCATAAGTTAACCCTTTTTCCCATGTATTCTTTGCGACAGTCCAGACGTTTTTACGAGCGCCAAAATAACCTCTCGTAAGTTTCAAAATCCGTTTTCTTTTTGCTCTTGAAGCAACATGATTTACTGATCTTGGCATAATTGTAATTTTTTTTTTTGAATGTTAGCGTCACTTTTTAAAGATGATCTTGGGAGCTAATCATTCGGTTAATAAAATGTAATAAACTCTTGCTAATGAAATTATTTTAGACAAAGTAATTTTTTAATGTTGCTTATGTCCGCATTAGCGACTAACCCTGAATGAGTCAGATTTCTCTTTTGCTTTTTAGTCTTCTTTGTCAGAATGTGACTTTTGAAAGCATGTTTTCTCTTGATTTTACCTGTTCCGGTAAGGGCAAACCTCTTTTTTGAACCGGAATTAGTTTTCAATTTTGGCATAACTTTAATTTTAAATTGTTAATTATTAATTATATAAATGGTTCCTCTCGGATTTTTTTACTTTTCAGCATCAACTTCGTTTTTTGTACTTTAAGAAGGAGGATTTTTCTTCTCTTTCGGTATGGCAGGTTTGGCCGTATTTCCTTTTTTTTGCGTCGGAGACATCATGATTATCATCCGTTTACCTTCCAGCACAGGCATTTGCTCTACTTTTCCATATTCTTCCAGATCATTGGCAAACCGAAGTAATAAAACTTCTCCCTGTTCTTTGAATAAGATAGAACGTCCCTTAAAAAAGACATAAGCTTTTACTTTTGCTCCTTCCTCCAGAAATTCTTTGGCATGCCTGAGTTTGAAATTGTAATCGTGATCGTCAGTTTGAGGACCGAATCTGATTTCTTTAACAACGATTTTAACCGCTTTGGCTTTCTGTTCTTTCTGACGTTTTTTTTGTTGATAAAGAAATTTCTGATAATCAATTATTTTGCAAACAGGAGGATCTGCGTTTGGCGATATCTCAACTAAATCAAGTCCCATATCTTCTGCCATTTGTAGCGCTTTTGAAGTCGAGTAGACGCCTGGAGTTATGTTTTCTCCTACGAGGCGAACCGATGGAACGTTGATGCGTTCGTTAATCCTGTGTTGTTCTTTATTTCGATCGTTTCTCATTAAAAAATTATATAAAAATTTACCTCCTGTTTTTTTGTATCAGTTGTTTTCCTTTTCCCATTTATTCATCATCTCGTCAATTTCTTCCAAAATTTGCGTCGCAAAGGTAGTAATTTTAATTGAACCTTTATCACCTTCACCCTGTTTTCTTACAGAAACTTCCTTGTTTTCCATTTCTTTTTCTCCGACAATCAACATGTAAGGTATGCGTTTGAGCTCATTGTCACGTATTTTTCGGCCGATTTTTTCATTTCGGTCGTCAACGATCACACTGACGTCTTTTTTTTCTAATTCGCGTGCAACTTGATGCGCATATTCATTGAATTTTTCTCCGATGGGTAATATTGCAACCTGATCGGGGGTTAACCATAACGGGAATTTTCCGGCTGTATGTTCAATTAAGACGGCAACGAATCTTTCCATAGAGCCGAACGGCGCGCGGTGTATCATAACCGGGCGGTGTTTCTGATTATCCTCTCCCGTGTATTCGAGGTCGAAACGTTCCGGCAGATTATAATCGACCTGAATTGTTCCCAGTTGCCAGCGCCGTCCGATAGCATCTTTTACCATAAAGTCGAGTTTGGGACCGTAGAATGCCGCTTCTCCCAGTTCAATTCCGGCAGGCAATCCTTTTTCCTCGCATGCTTCTATAATGGCGCGTTCAGCTTTATCCCAGTTTTCGTCCGATCCTAAATATTTTTCTTTATTATTGGGGTCGCGTAATGATATCTGCGCTTCGAATCTATCAAAATTAAGCGCCTTGAAGATGATGAAGATGATATCCATGACTTTCAGAAATTCGCCTTTGAGTTGTTCCGGACGGCAGAATAAGTGGGCGTCATCCTGGGTAAATCCGCGAACGCGCGTCAATCCATGTAGCTCTCCGCTTTGCTCATAACGGTATACCGTTCCGAATTCGGCAAGGCGAAGCGGCAGATCTTTATAAGAACGCGGGAAACTTTTGAAAATTTCACAGTGGTGAGGGCAATTCATTGGCTTCAACAAAAATTCTTCTCCTTCCTGAGGCGTGCGTATCGGCTGGAAAGAATCTTTTCCGTATTTTGCGTAATGACCGGATGTGATATACAGTTGCTTCCCTCCGATATGGGGCGTAATAACCTGTTGATAGCCATATTTCTTTTGTATACGTTTCAGGAAATCTTCAAGTTTCAGACGTAATTGTGTTCCGCGTGGAAGCCAGAGCGGAAGACCTGCGCCGACGGCATGAGAAAATGTAAATAACTCAAGCTCTTTACCGATTTTCCGATGGTCGCGCTTTTTTGCTTCTTCCAGGAGGGTTATATACTCGTCCAGCATTTTCTTTTTAGGAAATGTGATTCCGTATATGCGAACAAGTTGTTTACGCGTTTCGTCGCCACGCCAGTAGGCTCCTGCAATACTTGTTATTTTGACGGCTTTGATATAAGACGTATCCGGAAGGTGCGGCCCGCGACACAAATCGGTGAAATTTCCTTGCGTATAGGCGGTTATATGTCCGTCTTCAAGCTCGCTGATAAGTTCTGTCTTGTATACTTCTCCGCGGTCGCCGAACATATTCATCGCATCCGGTTTTGATATATCCTGACGTTTTATTTCTTCTTTTTTGGCTACTAATTCAGCCATTTTTGCTTCGATTTCAGGGAAGTCCGCATCAGTCAATACGATATCGCCGGGATCAACGTCATAATAGAATCCGTTTTCTATTGCCGGTCCTATACCGAATTTAATATCGGGATAAAGTTCTTGCAGGGCTTCGGCCATCAGGTGGGCGCTTGAATGCCAAAAAGCATGTTTTCCTTCTTCGTCGTCCCATTTTAGCAACTGAACTGTCGCGTCATGATTGATCGGACGCGTCAGGTCCCATACCTCGCCATTTACTTTAGCGACCAGTACGTCTTGCGCCAATCTTGAGCTGATATTCTCGGCTATTTGCATCGCTGTAGTTCCTTCGGGAAATTCTCTGACGGAATTATCCGGAAATGTAATCTTTATCATTGTCTTAATAATAAAATATTTCGTATTTTAGCGTGCAAAGGTAATAAATAATTGATTATTATTGCCAAAAAGATATTACATTTATTTAAATAAATGTATTTTTTTCTTTTGCCGGGAAAGTAATCTATTCGCCAGTGTTTATAAAAGTGTCTTAGTTATTGGTACTCATCCGTTTTATAATACTGTAGGCTTCTATGATTCCGAGTTCGCCGGCTTTACTGAGATCTGCAATACCCCTTTTGGCGTCTCCTTGCGATAACCGCGCCAATCCCCGGTTAAAATAGGCTTCCGCAAATTCCGCATTACGACGTATGGCTTCGTTATAATCCAGAATGGCCGCTTTGTAATCCCGTTGTGAACAACGGAGATTTGCCCGGTTGAAATAGGCGAAAATAAATGAAGGGTCTTGCTGTATCACCGTATTATAATCGCGAATGATCATTTCATAGGTATACGTTCGACTGTCGCGATCTTTTATAGCCGATGAAGCCTGAGCGGTATTTTTATTGTTATTGCCGAATTGTATGCTCATCGCTTCGGCGAGTTCGTCATGCGTGGAGTTTGATAGTTCGTACTCCATTTGTTTGTATCGTACCGCTGCCCGATTGAAATAGGCCGGCGTATAGGAAGGATCAATACCTGTTGCCTGGTCAAAGTTATTAATGGCTTCTGTGAAATCTTGTACAAGCATGAAATCAATCCCGCGTCCGAAGAAATAATCGGCATTTTTCCGGTTCTGTTCAATTTTTGCTGAATACTCGTTGATGGATGCGAAATGCGCATTTATCTGAAATTCATTTAATGACGCTTCCTGATTGGTTATTATTAATTTCCATCCGAGCGCTGCCCGTTCGTTAAACAGTTCAATCGTTTTATCGTAATAGACGGTCTCTTTTACCTTACCTGTTTTTTCATAATAAGTCAGTATAAACTGGGGTTCAAGGTCTATACGGATATTTTTATCCTGCACGCGTCCGCGTATTTCGCTGTGATATTTGCTTTTTTGTTCATCATCCTTATCATATACGACCAGGCTGTTGAATTTATTGATATTTCGATCGGATTCTTCACGTATATCCTTTTTATCTTTGTCTTCATTCTCCGGGTTGTCTTGCTGAGGGGTCGTATGGGTTTGCGTAGTTTGCGTTTTTTGATTACCATGCGTTTTCTCCAGCTCCATGGCATACCAGTAATCTTTGTCTGCGCCAACCGGATCATTGATGTTACGTTTGGCGTCGGAGCGGTTGTAATATCCGGGCAAAAAGTTGGGATATTGTTCCAATATGACGTCATAATCTTTTATTGCCGCATGATATTCTCCTATACTGCTTAGTAATAATGCGCGATTATAATAAGCCATATAATTATCCGGCTCCATTGTTATTACGACGTCAAAATCTTCTATCGCCCGATTATTATCTCCGATCTGGAAACGTAATAATCCGCGATTGAAGCGCGCTATGAGGTTTTTGCCGTTAATCGCTATTACGTGATCGTAATCGGACATCGCTCCACGCAGGTCGTTCAGGTGGTAACGAACTAATCCCCGGTTGATATAAAAGCCTTCTTCACGTGGATTTAGCTTTATGGCTTCGTTGAGATCGGCCAGGGCGTCTTCCATTTTATCTGTCTGATAAAACAACAGGGCGCGGTTTCCGTATGCCGGCGCATAGTATGGGTCTATTTCTATGGATTTGTTGTAATCTGCCAGCGCGGTAATCGTGTCTCCTGTTTCCAGATGCATGGAACCCCGCGCCATGTAACTGTTTACTTCTTTGGGATATGCTTCTATTATTTCGTTAAAGAGCGCTTTGGCTTTTTCATAATCTTTTTTTTGTATATAAGCTATTGCGGTATTGGTCATCATCGGGCGGTCTTTGGGCCTGAATTCAATTCCTTTTCGATAGTCTTCTATTGCGAGGTCGTATTTTCCCTGACTTTGGCGTGCGATCCCGCGCGCGTAATAAGCCTGCGCCATAAACGGATTTTGTTGCAGGGCTAATGTACAATCTTCTTCCGCTCCGCTGTAATCGTCAAGACTAAGCTTTGCCAAAGCGCGGTAAAAATACGGTTGAGCCAACCAGGGTTTGGCTTTTATGACCTGATTGAAATATTGGATCGATAAGATATAGTCATCAAAATACAGGGCATTGCGTCCAATAGCCATAACCCGGTCCGTGTTGATTTGAGCGACGGATGAAAATATACATAATTGCAAAAGAACGAAGACTATCGCTTTTTTCATTGTTTGGCGGTTTTAATTTTATAATCGCAGGAAATACTTCCTTTTATGAGATTATTCAGTTTGCCTTTGTTCAATTGTCGTCGTATAGGAGATATATTGTCTATGAATACATGTCCGTCAAGATGTTCGCACTCATGTTGCACAACGCGGGCGGCATATCCTTCGACGTCCTCTTCCTGTTCATCAAAATTTTCGTCCATGTACCTGACGCGTATTTTTACCGCGCGCGCAACCTTTTCGCGTATTCCCGGGAAGCTTAAACATCCTTCTTCCATAGAGATTGTTTCGTCGCTGCGCTCTGTGATCTCCGGATTAATCATGACGCGTCTAAAATCCTTACATTCCGGATAATACTGAGCTGTTGCATCCGCATCTATTACCGACAGACGTATGGATAGTCCTATCTGAGGAGCGGCCAGCCCAACGCCTTCGGCGTTATACATGGTTTCAAACATATTGTTGACCAGTTTTTTTATCTCCGGGTAGTTTTTATCTATCGTTTTTGTTTCTTCTCTTAAAACGGACTGGCCATAAGTGTAAATTGGTAATATCATAACATTTTTGTAAAATCAAAATTTATAAAGTAAGCCTTTTTTTTTCCAGGTATCCCTGTAAGATAAGCACAGCGCTTATTTCATCTATCAATGCTTTATCCTGTCTTTTCTTTTTTTTTAATCCTCCGTCGATCACCGCCCGATGCGCCATCACAGACGTAAATCTTTCGTCAAAATATTCGATGGGAATTTCCGGTATGATTTTATGCAAACGATTGACAAACGCTTTTACATATTGCATATTTTCAGACGGTTCGTTGTTCATTTGCTTAGGTTGTCCGACAATAAACAAGTCGACGTTTTCCTGTGAAACATAGCGTTTTAGAAACTCGACTACTTCGCCGCTCGCAACGGCGCCTAATCCGTTTGCAATGATTTGCATTGTATCGGTAACGGCTAGTCCGGTACGTCTACGTCCATAGTCAATGGCGATAATTCTTCCCATCGGAGTACAAAGTTACGTTTTTTTTTTAATATGCGTTTGATTCGCCTTTAAACATATTGATTATAGTTACTACTATAATTTTCAAATCCAGAAAGAAAGACCAGTTTTCCAGGTACCATACGTCGCGTTTTACGCGTCCTTCCATTTGCTCCAGGGTGCGCGTTTCTCCGCGATATCCGGTTATCTGCGCCCAGCCGGTTATGCCCGGCTTAACAAGATGCCTTATCATATATTTATCGATCAGCGCCGAATATTGCTCTGTATGTTTAAGCATATGGGGACGCGGTCCGACGACAGACATGTCTCCATTGAGCACATTTATGAACTGCGGAAATTCGTCCAGGTTTGTGTGTCGGAGGAAGCTGCCTGTTTTTGTCGTACGCGGATCGTTTTTGACTGCCTGTTGCTTATCGGCATTTTTATTGATGCGCATTGTACGGAATTTGTAACATTCAAATACTTTACCGTATAATCCGTTACGCTTTTGTTTGAATAAGATGGGTCCTTTTGATGAAAGTTTAATGAATGTTCCGGCAATAATGTATAGCAGAGGAAATATGGTTATGAGTACGGCCGTCGAAAATATAATATCGAAACATCGTTTGACAAAACGGTTGTATGGCGATTGCAGAGGCTCGGTACGGATTGTAAGAAGCGGAACGGACTCCATTACTTCGAGTATCATACTTTTTTTTACGTTTCTGTAAAATTCGGGAATGATATAGAAGCGGATCATATTTTTCTCTGCGAAATTAAGAAGCTCGGATATCTTTTCGCTGTTTGTTCCCGGAATAGTACAATAGATTTCGTCTATATCATGATTTTTAACGTATTCTTCAATTTGGCTTATCCGGCCCAGGTAGTTGGGGAGGATATTTTTTAAAACGGTATTGTCGTCAAAAAAACCGAGTATATTGAATCCGTAAGATAAATCGGTTTTTATAACCTGATATAGCTCCATTCCGTTTTTGCCTGCGCCGACGATAATTATATTTTTCGCATTATATCCTTTTCGACGGTATGTCTTTACCATAATGCGCACTAACACGCGCCATAATGAAAATATCAGGAGCGACGCCAGATAATAGATAACAATAAATGTAGCCAGATCGTTTCCGACATTAAGAAATATAAGGCAAATAGCAAACAGAAAGATGAATATTGTGACGAAATAAAATGAACGTTGCACAATTTTATCGAGAAAGACGACAGACATATGCAATTTCATCGGGACAAAATACAAGGAGAAAAAATAACAGAAATTAAGGAGTAATATGATTTCCCGCATTTTGGGCGCCATTGCAGCGGTGTATAATGGGTCCAAAAAATTATATATACAAAAGAAAATGAGATTCAGTACAACCAAATCGCCGGTTCCTATAAGCCATTGAATAATGTATTCCTGTCTGTCGTTTCGTATCATATTTCCAAAATCGCATAAAAAGATCATGCGAGCCGAATGCTCCGTGAAATAAATATGCTTATTATTTCGATGTATTGTCTATAATTTGATTTTTTGCAAAAGTAACGCTTATTTGTGAATTTTCAATAAGTTTTCGAGATAATTGCCGGTTTATTTATAGCGCGTATCCGGATGCTAACATTCCGTCGCTTGTCAGGATAATTGTATCGAGATGCAAATCGTATTACAAAAAAAAGTAGAAAATTTGTACTGCGAGTACGGCAGGCGGTTGGGCGGCGGACTTGATTTTTGAATTACGCGCTTGGAAATACCTTATTTTTATGTATTCTCCACGCCGGAACAGTTGGATGAGAAAGAAATTGTTGTTTCTGTAAAAACAACGTCTAAAGACCGTATGGGTAAAATGTTTATTGACAAAATCTTACTGGAAAAATTTGTAAAACGCCCGCAAAAAGTCATTGGTATTTTCAATAACGATGTGCAACGAAAAAACAACAATGACATAAGCTTCACACTGGTTTCAGGATTATTTATGGTTTATACAAAATTCTTGACGGAAATAGAAAGCATATATTATCTCGACCCGCCTCCAACTGCATTGAAAGAGCCTTATAACAAGCATATTAAACCATTTTCAGAACTTATTACCTATGATATTTTCAACTTAATGATTACGTAAACTCTTTCTCCTTTTTTGGGATTCATCTTCATCTTTGGCAGAAGCAATCCGCGAAAGGTGTACGCTGTCCGAAAGTCGCGCTTTGATGACGTTGCAATAATCAAGTTCTTTTTCTATACCAATCCACTTTCGTCGATAGGCCTCTGCAACGGCATAAGTAGTTCCGGAACCTCCAAAGGGATCAAGAATGCAACTTTCCGGCATGGAAGAAGAAAGGATAATTTTTCTCAATAACTCAACAGGTTTTTCATGTGTACATTATTTATTTTTTAACATTTCGGTAACATAGAACTCACAGCATGTTCATAACTCTTTGGCGCAAGCCGTTTTGCATGTTCGTTTCATGTGGGTATTTTTCCCAAGCGCCATTGGAAATTGCAGGAATCTCTAATACATATTTAGGTTCTATGGCAAGTTTTTCTTCAAGCAATGAACGAAACATCTCAAAATTGCCCCTTTCGCTTAGCTTTTTCAAAGGATCGCCTCAATGACTGAGTTTGCTCATTCGTATATCCTGATCCCAAAATCCGTAATTCCTGTGCCTCTTAAACATCTTCATTGATTTATCTGTTTTATAATCAGCTATAAAGATACAGTTTTATTCGGAATTTTCAAAATATAACAGACTTTTCTTGCTAAACTATTTTATGATGCTATATGTTTGATATATAGATAGATAGTAGGATGATCGGAAAATTTTATGTGAAAAATAGTTGGATAGCATAATAATTTGTACTTACTTTACCGCTAAAAAATGATTTTCCAAAGGAATCAATGGGGGATTTCTGTCCTTTGGCAAAGTCAAAAAATAATAAAAGAGTTTTTAGAAGTCCCCACATGTTGATTATAAAATAACAAATTATGAACAAAAAGAGAATTTTCGGTTCAATAGCCGTTTTGGCTATCGCAGCAATGGCTACTTTTTACGTAAATGTAAACACTCAGGAAAATGGTCTCTCTGATGTTCTCTGGAAAAATGTAGAAGCATTGGCTGAAGTACATAACGGTGGAAGTGATGATACGGATGAGGTTTCTCAGGAAAATCCGGAAGGTGAAGGAGGATCAGCATATGAACTGCCCGAAGTTACAATTACATGCGGACAGTATTACGGACAATGTTGGGCCGTCGATGAATTTCCAAGGTATGCTTGGATTGGCGACATTACTTGTCGTTTTGTCGGGAATATGAACTATTATTGCGCATAACTCACAATTTAAAGGATGGATTGCGTCAAAAGAAAGATTAAAAATATGATTGTATAATAAATTGCATTTACTTTTGGCGCATCCTTTTTAAAAGAAACATGAAACGAACATGCAAAACGGCTTGCGCCAAAGAGTTATGAACATGCTGTGAGTTCCATGTTACCTAAGTGTTAAAAAATAAAAAATGTACACATGAAACAGACATGATCGCATACGCTCTCCAAAGAGCATGAAAATTCGCGGAGTTCCTTTTTGGTATTATATTTGTGACTTATTATTCATTTATAATACAATTTAAGTCA
>JAIROL010000208.1 GCA_031257565.1 Tannerella sp.
AATAGACATAGAAGAAACACTCCGCAATATGATGGCTGATGAAAAGGCTACAGAAAAACTTCTTGCCACATTAATAGCTGTAAATCAATTAAATACAACTAAATTGACAAAAATTAACGTAGCGTAGCTAACAAGCTGTAAATCATACCACTATAACCGAGTACCCTCGCGCAGATACTGATAATAACAAGTGGGAAACTTAAGTGTTGTATGCGTTCCTGAATTTTCTTTGTGGTTTTCGCATTCGGCTTACTCCTCCCGGAGGAATAGCTCCATAGCTGCTTTTGGTTGATACCCGTGATTTTTTCAAGACCGGATTTAGAAAGAATACCGGCATAGTGATTCGGAAAAGAACTTAAATCCTTGTTATAATCCTTTTCCATTATAATACTTCTTCAGGATAGCGTTTCATAACAAGCGGATACCTTTCGGGACGCTTCAGGCTTTCTATTTCCAAATCCACATCCAGATCGTTCCATCGAATACCCTTTCCACTTTTGGCGTTTTTTGCGTCTTTTTCTCAACACCGGTCAACAGTACTACCACTTTCCCCGCATCAAAGAAGCAGAATATACGAAATATCTTACTTCATAGTTGTGAGCGGATTTCAAATAAATCATTCGTGCCTTCCAGGTATTTTAGAAAAAAGATACGGATTGTCTTTTTTTTCGGCGCTGATGGTTGTAGACGGACCGTGCCCGGGATATACGACGGTATTGTCCGGTAAGGTCAGAAGTCGGTTCCGGATGCTTGATATAAGCGTACTGAAATTGCCGCCCCAGAGATCGGTACGTCCGATACTGCCGAGAAAAAGAACATCGCCGGCAATTACAAAATGATCGGCTTTACTGTAGAATGCAAGACTTGCAGGGGAATGTCCCGGTACGAGAATCGCCGTGATTACGGAGCTTCCGAAATGTATATCTTCATTGTCTTCTATATTCCTCAAAGGTTCTATTTCTTCAAAATTCATCGGTATACCGAATTTTGACGCCTGCATATTGAGGGTAGGGGAGTTTGCATTTTTTTCTTCTCTGTGAATTTCCGGTCGTATGCCATACCTGCGGAAGATATATGCGTTTCCAATCACATGATCAAAGTGATAATGCGTATTCAGTAATCTTTTCAATGTCAGATTATTTTTGTCGATAAAGCCGGATAAGGTCTCCTCTTCATACTGGTCGATACATCCGCAATCGACCAGTATGGCTTCTTTTGTTTCATCATATAACAAATATGTATTTTCTCCGAAAAAATTGAATGTGAACAGTTTTACATTGATCATAAAGGTACGTATATTATTTTTTTTGTTTCGAAAAATTCTTCGTCAAAATAGTCGCTAAGTTCCGTTGTGATCACATTTCTACCGAACGAAGATATTTCTTTGCGCAGATCGCCTCCTTTCAGGCATATCAGTCCGTTTGGGAGTGCATTGCGCTGTTTTTTCCCGATGTTTTTCCGGACGAGTTTTACCAGTTCCGGCAAAGTCATTACGGCACGGCTTACGACGAAATCGAATGTGTTTTTTTCTTCTTCGATACGACAGTGTCTTGTGGTTACGTTTTTTAATCCGATGGCGTCGGCAACGGATTGCGCTACTTTGATCTTTTTTCCAATACTGTCGATGAGGTGAAATCTGACTTCCGGAAATAATATGGCAAGCGGTATTCCCGGAAAACCTCCCCCGGCGCCGACGTCCATAACGCGGGTTCCGTCCGTAAAATAGATGAATCTTGCAATACCTGCCGAATGAAGGATGTGACGTATATAAAGATTATCTATATCTTTGCGCGATATGACATTAATCTTTGTATTCCAATCAGTATATAATTCACCCAAAGCGTCAAACTGCTCTGCCTGTTCGCCGGTCATATCGGGAAAATATTTTTTCAGGAGGAGATTGTTCATTTTTTTTCTAAAAAACAAGGAATGCAACAGGCGAATCTTCACGTATGAGGTGACGGATTTTATCGTATGAAAGGAATACGTCTATTCTTCCGACAAAACAGGCGGCAATTTCATATTCGTTGAATGTATATGTAATACCTTCTTCATCAATGTAGAAATTATTATTCGGATATATCTCTTTGATATTGAAATAGCCCATGTTTTCAAGCTCTTCCGGATTCGTAACATGATTGTCGGAAGCAATGGCGGCAACAATTATCTGTGACAGATCATCCTGATAGTTGTCGGCGAACAGATCGTCTTCTTCGAGTTCTTCACCGTTTTTGAGGTATAACACATGATTGTTATATCCATGGCCTCCATGTGCGCCCCCCGTATAATATTCGACAGAGACCGTATAGCTCAATAAATTGCATTTGTTAAAGAGTATTTCGTTTGATGACATTTCATAATAGGCGTACCACAATTCCTGCGACGGTTTTTCTCCGGTTATTTTTGTTTCGGTTATGAAATCATTTTCAAGTTCCTTATAATCTTCAATATATTTTTGCGCGTATTTGTTCATTGCCTCCCGGGGCGTGACGGAGGCTGTATCTTCGCCAAAGAATGAGTTTGTAAAATGGCGACTTAACTTGTTAAGTACTTCTTTATCTTTGTAATCGGATGGGTAAATAAATGTAGATTCAAGGGAGCAGAACGGATTGGTCGTATCTCCCAGCAAGTAGTACTTTTTATTTACAACGATGGAGTCGAATTTGATATTGTTTTCAGCCTCCGGATTGATCGTTGCTTTTTGTTTGCAACCGGTTATCATTATAGCTGATAATAAAGCAGGCGCTATTATTTTAACTTTAGCATTCATATTTTTTATTATATAAAATGATTAAACTGCGTACGTTTTCTGAATTCGGAAGGCGTAATGCCTTCTTTCTTTTTAAAAAATGTAGAGAACTGGCATACATTTTCAAAATGCAGAGAATAAGCGATTTCTGAAATCGTTTTATCTGTAGTCGTAAGAAATTCCTTCGCTTTCATCAGTTTTTGCTGAAGATGATACTGGGCCGGCGAAATGCCTGTGTATTCTTTAAACATTCGTCTGTACCACGAATAACCCAATCCTAATTTTTTGGCGATATCCTCTTGCGGGATCGTGTTTTCCGTATGGCTTTTTATTATGTTACGAGCTTCGTTTATTTTATCGACAATGTATGAATCTGTATATTGTTCGTTTTTGCTTTTGTAATAAACCGTTCCCAGTATTGACAGGACAATGCTTGAAATCATTTGCTGGTAACCGGCCTTTTCTTTCCGGGCAATTCTTATTATATCTTCATATAGTTCGACAATAGAGCTGTTTACGCCAATATGATGGAGTGGTTCTTTTTCCGAAAAAAAACCTTTTTTTACGCGGTTGTCAATATGAAGTCCGCGAAATCCTACCCAATATTCGTTCCATCCTGTCACAGAATCGGGAGCATAACTATGCCATTCTCCGGGAAAAAGTAATATCATGGTACCGGCGGTCACTTTTTGTTTCTTTTTCATGTGTTGGGACGAAAACCATCCGCTGCCATTTGTGATGTAAACCAATTGGTATTCATTGATAACACGTCCTTTATCGGGAGTAAATAAGTATGTATCCGGATGTTGTACCGGCGGATAGAGTGTGCAGGGAGAGATAGACTGGTATCCTACCGTAGTCACAACAATACCCCAGTCTTCATCGTTCCCTCCGATAGAAAGATAAAACAACTTGTTTTTCTGATCAGTATCCATATCGAGCGTTTGTTCTTTTTATCACTATAGGAGGAGGCAAAATTACATGAAAACCTTACGATTTCCAAGCGCGTGCAATGAAAAAAAGTTTTTTACAGAGGAAAGTACTTACCACTTACTACTTATTACTTATAACTTACAACTTACAACTTATTACTTATTACTTACCACTTATTACTTACAACTTACAACTTATTACTTATTACTTATTACTTACCACTTACTACTTATTACTTACAACTTACCACTTACCACTGAAATTGCAAAAAAAGTATTACTGTCAAAAATGAAATAATAAAAATCAAAAAAATAATTGTATAAGACAGAAATATAAGATATTTTTGCCAGGAAATGAAATATAGAAAATACCATGGAGAAAAATTATTTTTTAGCTTTTGATTTAGGGGCAACCAGCGGACGTTCCATCTTGGGGATTTTTGATGGCGTCAATTTTGAAATGAGAGAACTGACGCGTTTTCCCAATGCTATTATGGAACTTCACGGAAAACATTACTGGGATGTTTTCGGACTATATAAATCTTTGAAAGAAGGATTAATGGAATGTGCCAGGCAAGGTATAAAATTGACGTCTATAGGTATTGATACCTGGGGCGTCGATTTTGGTTATATAGGTAAAGACGGAACTATACTCGGTTTGCCTCGCGCATATCGCGATCCGTATACGGATGGCGCTCCGGAAGATTTCTTTAAACTGGTATCAAAAGATAAGGTTTATGGAATGACCGGTATTCAGATCATGAATTTCAACAGTCTTTATCAGTTGTTCCGTGCTAAGCAGGAAAACTTTTCACCGCTGGCACAGGCTGATAAGATTTTGTTTATGCCGGATCTGTTGTCATATATGCTTACAGGAAAGCAGGTTTGCGAATACACGGAAGCGTCGACTTCACAGATTCTGAATCCTGCTACGCGTCAGTTTGAACTTTCGTTACTGGAAGCGATGGGAGCGTCCCCGTCATTACTTCATCCGTTGTCGGATCCGGGCACGGCGATAGGTACGCTGACGGATGCGTTAGCGGAAGAAACAGGGGTAGGCAAAGTTCCTGTTGTTACGGTAGCCGGACATGATACGGCTTCGGCTGTTCTTGCCGTTCCTGCGGAAAATCCGAACTTCGCATACCTGAGTAGCGGAACATGGAGTCTGATGGGAGTGGAAACGGAAACGCCTATCCTGACAAAGGATTCTTATGAAAAGAATTTTACAAATGAGGGCGGAGTAGAAGGAACTACGCGTTTCCTTAAAAATATCACCGGAATGTGGCTGCTGGAACAGTGTCGCAAAGAATGGGAACGCGAAGGGCGTACTTATACTTATTCCGGAATAATGGAAATGGCAATTCATTCCGGCGAGGTAAAAGCTTATGTAAACCCGGATGATCCGCGTTTGGCGAATCCGGTAAGCATGACAAAGATAATTGCTAAAATCTGCGAAGAAAATGGAATGGCTCCGCCAACGTGTGATGCGGAATATATTCGTTGTATTTTTGAAAGTCTTGTGCGTCGTTATGTGGATGTGATCGGGATGTTATCCGAAATGGTTTTGTTCCCGATAGAAAAACTTCATATTATAGGCGGCGGCTCTCAGAATGAGTTAATTAACCAGATGACGGCAAATGCACTTGGTATGCCGGTTATAGCCGGACCCTCGGAAGCGACGGCTATCGGAAACTGTATGATGCAGGCCAAGGCCGCGGGTTTAGTGAAGGATCGTTGGGAGATACGCAGAATAGTAGCTAAAGTATTTGATGTTAAGACATTTATGCCGGAAGTGAAGTGAGAAGTCCTTTTCAGAGTGAATATGAAGTTTTAAATTCTAAATAAATTATTATTAATCAATAAATTGTAAGCGATATGAAAGATAGTGCAATTAAAAAAGCGTATGAGGCTGCAAAAGAACGTTATGCAGAACATGGAGTAGATACGGAAAAAGCCATGATGGCATTGGGAAAAATATCAATTTCCCTGCATTGCTGGCAAACGGATGACGTGGTCGGATTTGAAAATCAAGGCGGTTCTCTGACCGGCGGTATTCAGGTAACGGGCAATTATCCCGGACGGGCGCGTAGTATTGATGAAGTGCGCGCTGATATAAAGAAAGCAACTTCATTGATTCCAGGTACGCATCGTTTGAATCTTCATGAGATATACGGAGACTTTGGCGGAAAAATTGTGGATCGCGATCAGGTGGAACCTAAACATTTTCAGAGCTGGATGGAGTGGGCGAAAGAAAATAACATGAAGCTGGATTTTAATTCAACTTCTTTCTCTCATCCGAAAAGCGGAAGCCTTACTTTGGCAAATCCGGATAAAGGAATCCGTGATTTCTGGATCGAACATACCAAACGTTGCCGTAAAGTAAGCGAAGCTATGGGTAAATTTCAGGGAGATCCTTGTATTATGAATTTGTGGGTTCATGACGGAAGCAAGGAGGTTCCGGCTAACCGATTAAAATACAGGCAGATTTTAGAGCAATCATTAGATGAGATTTTTACGACTAAATATAAAAATATGAAAGACTGTATCGAAGCAAAATTGTTTGGTATCGGTCTTGAAAGCTATACGGTCGGTTCTTATGATTTTTATCTTGGTTATGGAGCAAAGAAAGGTAAAATCGTAACTCTTGACACAGGACATTTCCATCTGACGGAAAGCGTGGCGGATAAAATTTCCTGCCTGTTATTGTTTACTCCTGAAATTATGCTGCACGTCAGCCGTCCGATCCGTTGGGACAGTGATCATGTCGTAATTATCAATGACGACCTGTTGGACCTTACGCGTGAAATAATACGTTGTAATGCGTTGAATCGCGTACATATCGGATTGGATTATTTTGACGCGTCCATTAATCGTATCGGCGCTTATGTGATTGGAACACGCTCTACGCAGAAAGCCCTGCTGACGGCGCTGCTCGAACCGCAGAGAAAATTACAGCAATATGAGGCGAAAGACAAGCTGTTCCAGCGCCTTGCATTGCAGGAAGAAATGAAAAATATGCCGTGGGGCGCTATATGGGATATGTTCTGTCTGCAGAATGGAACGCCTGCCGGCGATGACTACGTTGCGGAAATAGAACAATACGAAAAAGCGGTAACGTCAAAACGTAAGTAATATAATCGCCGGGTTTATGAATCGTATCTTCTGACGTCGGCTTATAACCTGGCTTTTACTGTATAAAATATGAATACATTAGTAGGATTGTTAATTATAGCGGTAGGTAGTTTCGGGCAGTCGAGTTCGTATGTGCCTATCAATAAAGTAAAGGACTGGTCGTGGGAAAGTTTTTGGTTTACGCAGGGTATCTTTGCCTGGTTAATCTTTCCTTTTCTGGGGGCTTTACTTGCGGTACCCGAAGGTAGTAGTCTTGGACAAATCCTGACGGTTGATTCTTCCGCTTCGCTTAATGCTATGTTTTTTGGCGTTTTGTGGGGCGTAGGCGGTTTGACGTTTGGCCTGAGCATGCGTTATCTGGGCGTGGCTCTGGGGCAATCTATTGCGCTTGGAACATGCTCTGCATTCGGTACGATCATCCCGGCAATAATGAAAGGCACAGACTTGTTTAGGGGCGACGGACTTATTTTGCTCATAGGAGTATGTATCACAATTATGGGTATTGCCGTTATTGGTTATGCCGGTAGTCTGCGTGCGAAGAATATGTCTGAAGAAGATAAGAAAAAAGCGATTAAGGATTTTGCTTTAACAAAGGGCCTTCTTGTCGCTTTACTTGCCGGGGTGATGAGCGCTTGCTTTGCTCTGGGGCTGGAAGCAGGAGAGCCGCTGGTTGCCGACGGAGTGAACGACTTGTTTAAAACGCTGCCGGCTACCATGATGGTTACATGTGGAGGTTTTATCACAAATGCCGCTTACTGCCTGTTCCAGAATGCAAAAAATAAAACGTTCGGCGATTATGGAAAGACGTCCTTGTTTGCAAATAATATCTTCTTTTGCGCATTGGCCGGATTATTGTGGTATTCGCAGTTTTTTGGGCTTGGAATGGGAAAAAGCTTCCTTGAACCCGGAAGCGTAATGATGGCTTTCTCATGGTCTATTCTGATGGCATTGAATGTGATCTTCAGTAATATTTGGGGAATCCTGTTAAAAGAATGGAAAGGCGTCTCTAAGACGACCATATTTGTGCTGCTGATAGGACTTGCGATTTTGATATTTTCACTTATTTATCCGAATTTGTAGCGGTTTTTTTCATATAATAAGGTTTGAACAGGGAGGTAAATATTAAAAAATTATCTCCCTGTTTGTTTTATGTCCGATTTGTACGGGCTTTACTCAATGAAAGCGAGACTATCCTTAATGTTTGGGATTAAAGTATGCCTGTTCCGTAAAGCCGGATAATAAAAATAAAAGAACATTTTGTATTTTACTTGGTTTATACTACCTTTGTCTCCCGAAAAGTTATTGTCAGGATAAAATTTATCTGTATAAAAATGAAACTATTAGACACAAAACTGATGCATCCGGCCGATCAACTGATTGTTGTTATCAGCCGTATCTATCGAAGCGGATTGACTACTACTTCGGGAGGAAATATATCTATTAAAGATGATAATGGGGATATCTGGATTACGCCTGCCGGGATAGACAAAGGGTCGCTTACAAAAAAAGACGTCGTCTGCGTAAAATCGGACGGAACGATCCTCGGACAACATCGTCCCTCGTCGGAATATCCTTTTCATAAGGCAATATATGATATGCGTCCGCATATGTCGGCTGTTATTCATGCGCATCCGCCTGCACTGGTAGCTTTCAGTATAACGCACCAGATCCCGGATACAAATATTATTCCACAGGCTAAAAGCGTATGCGGAACAATTGGTTTTGCGCCGTATGATGTGCCCGGAAGCGAAAATCTTGGAAAGAAAATAGCAAATGAATTCAAACAACATCCGGATTACAAAGCCGTTATTATGGAAAATCATGGGGTTGTTCTTTGCGGAGAAGATATGAAAGATGCATACCAGCGTTTTGAAACGCTGGAATTCTGTGCCAGGACGGTTATTAATGCTCAGATATTAGGCAAGCCAAATTACTTGACAGACGCTCAGATCGAGCAGCATGATAAAGCTGTTCCGACAAATTTTCCTTATTTTATGAATGTTACGCATCCGTCGGATGAACGCGATATCCGGGATCAGATTATTAAAATTATACATCGCGCCTGCGACCAGGGGTTGATGATAAGTTCCTATGGAACGGCCTCTGTTCGCTGGAGGGGTAATGACTTTCTGATAACGCCTCCGGGAATACCTCGCTGGGATATGGAGGCGGAGAATATTGTTCAGGTTAAAGACGGGAAAGTTGAAGCCGGCAAGATTCCGAGCCGTTCAGTAGCGTTGCATCAGGAGATTTATCAGAGTAATCCTAAGATTAATTCGATCATTCTTACACAGCCGCCTAATATTATGGGATTCTGTACTTCAGGCGTTAAGTTTAATGTACGGACTATACCGGAGAGCTGGATATTCCTGAAAGATATCCCTAATATGCCGTTCGGAATACAATATGAAGACAGCAAGAGTGTGGCAGAAATGTTAAAAACAAATCCGGCGGTATTGTTATCGAACGATTCCATTATTGTTACAGGCGATGGACTCTTGAATACTTTTGACCGTTTGGAAGTGGCTGAATTCAGCGCCAAATCCTTGATTATGGGTATGAGTATAGGAACGCTTCAGCCTATATCCGACGAAGAAGTGGAAGCTCTTCGTGTCGCCTTTCATGTAGAATAATTTGATTAGTAAACATATGTTGAAACAAGCTGTATCGTTTTTCGATATAGCTTGTTTTGTTTTAGGGTCAGAACTTTTTTTAGTTTCATATAATAGTCAATTTTTTAATTTTTTTATGTTTACTGTTTTCATGTGTACATTATTTATTTTTTAACACTAAGGAAACATGGAACTCACAAATGTTCATAACTCTTTGGCGCAAGCCGTTTTGCATGTTCGTTTCATGTGTACATTATTTATTTTTTAACATTTCGGTAACATAGAACTCACA
>JAIROL010000217.1 GCA_031257565.1 Tannerella sp.
TCGCCGATGTTGGTCACCTCCATGCGGACGGTGAGCGAATCCTTAGCCGCGTCGTAATAAAACTCCGGCGCCGGCAGTTTTTCCGCGCGGGGCGTGAGCCAGTAGGGCGTACCGTTGCGGCTCAGGGCTGTTTGCTGCTGGAGGAAGGCGTTGAAGGGCTGGAGGTCATCGCCATCGCCGAACGCGCCGTTGGCGCCCGGGAAGACGGAAGCGGGATTGAACTGATAGCGGGGAATGGTCAGGTCTTCGTTGACGTTAACGGCGTTGTAGCCGTACTGGTTCCAGACTTTTCGCGCAGGCGCCCATTTTGTGCCGCTTCCGTCTTTGAATATGCGCAACGTGCCATACATTGACGAGCTGCTTCCTCCGACGGTTATGATTTCGGCCTGCCCGTCATTATCTACATCCGCAACAATCGCATGTTCGCAGGATGTGCCTGATCTGGCGGGAAATGTTCCCGCATCCGTAAATGAAGGTTCATTGGCCTGCAGTATCCGCAAGTGAGTTTGATCCCTGTAAACAAGTTCCATGATATTATCCTGGTTGAAGTCAAACATCGTGATGCCGGTGCTTCCGGAAGCGTCGACAACATTATAATCATATTTTTCTACAAATGTCTGATTCCCATCCCACCGGTAACCCCTTATCTTGTTAGCGGACACCATCAGGATTTCCGGATTCGGATCGCTGTCGATATTCCCGATAAAAGGGACGCTCATTGATGCGCCGGCCGTGCTTCCGTATCCTTTGGCTATCAGGCTTTGCGTTTGCACGTCCCATGCGGCAAACCCGTATGTATCATTATCCAGCAGCGCGGAGACGATCACATCCAGCCGTCCGTCCCTGTTGATATCGGCAACCGTTGTGGATCCGTCTTTCAAATAAAAGGAGCCGGTTATTAATATGTCGGGAATGTAGGCAATCCGCGTCAGGCTGTTTTGCGTGTGATCAGTCCGGCTGTCGATATTCACCGAATAGGCTTCCGTACCTGCCAGGTATTCCGGCTTATCGTCGCCGGTTACGTCGGCTGCAAAGGGGAAATGAAAATAATAGTGATAGTATACGTGGTTGAGACCCTTATTTGTTGCCGAACCGCCGTCTATCAGCATCGTTCCGGAGGCGGCGTCGAAAATCTGGTTGCCTGCATAGATCTCCACCTCCCCGTCGCCGTCGAAGTCGACCAGGCCAATGGAGTACGCATGTTTGTTATTATGTCCGGTCATCGGATGACTTGACTTCCAGATTCTGGACGCAGCTTCCGTTGTTTTCGTGGAATCGGGACTGTAGGCATAAAGATAGCCGTCGTCATTGACATGACCTATTGTTATGATAACGGGCTGGTAAACGCCGTCTATCTTCACTTTGGCGATGGAAAAGCCGTAGCCCTCGAAATAGGCTTCCCTGATATTGACTAACGTGGGATGTTCGCGGTCGTGTCCCCAGTAAATATAAATGCCGTCAATTATGCGGTCTCCGCCGTCACTGGTGGCATTGTCGCGCAGGAATTTGCCTGCCAGTATTTCGGGGATGCCGTCGTCGTTCAGGTCTCCTGCAACGGGCGAGACGTATGTCGCCAGGTTCGTTTCGGCGCTTATAAACGCCTGCGTTATTCCCCATGCCGTTGCCGGCGCGTCGACAAAGCAGTCGGCGTCGGAGACGTTGTCGGGCGCTTTGGCGAGGCGGAAGACGACGGTGTCGCGGCATCCGAAGTCCCACAGCGCGACGCAGCGTACAAGCGCGTTGTCGACGCCGGCGTAGGTGCAGGCGCTGGCAGAGCCTGCGACGGATGTCCATGCGGCGCCGTTGTCTGTTGATGCAGCCCAGGCGTAGGAGGCGACGGCGGAGGCATTGTCGGCTGTAACACGCAACTCGACGGGATCGCCGGTAAGAGGTATGGACGTGTACGTGTCGGGGGACAGCCGTGCGAACTGATCAAACCGGCCTGTGACAACGGCATAGTTGTCGCTCAGGTCGGAGTCAATGCCTGGAGGCGTGATCTCGGCGCTGCTTGTAAATGTCGAATTGGAAGGCGCGGTCGTGAAACGTCCGTTGTAAACGATTCTGACGGCAGTGTTGGCGGGCGCGTCAATGGTATAGGAGTACACCGTCTTCCCTCCCGTGGCGGAAGAAATGACGGGAACGCTCATTGTGCCGCCTGTGGCGGTCGGCGTTCCAGCGAGGGTAAAATCGGCCGGCAAGGTGTCGGCTACAGCAACGCCGGTGGCTGCCATATTCATATTGTTGGCGATTGTTGTGTTAATAATCACATTGTCCAGCGTCGGGCAGTCGTTGATGGTCTTGAAAACCGACAAGTCGCCCGGCGTGCGTATCACGACGTCGCGCACTTCGTGGTATGCCCACCCCGAGCCGGTGCTGCCGTTGAACCCGAGCCGGAGCGTCTGAGGCGTAGCCTGTTCAACATCTACCGGCCCTAAGATGGCGGTGAAATTGCCGCCGGACGATGTTTTTATATATACGGTAACCGTCATGCCCTCCTTGCCGGGGGTAGTGATCGGCTCCATATCAATTCGCACGCGCCGGTAGAACGTCGCGTCATCCGGACGTGTCGATGTAGCGGTCGTGTATCCAAGGGCCGTAAATGTCCCCAAATAGGAGCTTGTTCCGATAACATATTCATAATCGGCATTTCGGAGAGAAATCGAATGTTTTGTGTTTCCGGGTCCTCCTTTCCCGATATGGTCCTCTATCGGGTTTGAAAAATTGCCATATTCATCAATTCCAATCCCCAGATAAGCCGGCTCCATCAATGCATACCCAAGGTTAGCGCCGGCGGTGCCGATTTTAAACGGCTTGGTAGGGTCTCCATCAAACAGGAACACGCAAAACCCGTCGGCAAGTCCATACGTATACATAGGTGGAGGCGCCCATATTGTAAAATCAAATTCAATTGTCACACCCAGATTTGAGGGGAATGATTTATCCAGCAGGACATAGCCGTTTTGACGTTTAAGCGTGTCCGTCAACCGCAACCATCCGTCGCCCGCGGCATCCGGATTTGTGCCGAATCCGGCCGTATATCCCAGCGCATGTCCATAATACTGAAAATCGCCTGTCGCATTGCGACAGGATTCATTATAATAGAACTGCGCCTGCGCCCTGCGTCCGCCCGCCACCAGACAGCAGAGGGCTGTTAGTAGTATGATAGATACGTTTTTCATTTTCATCGTTTACTTTTTTTAGTGAGTAGCTTTAAGTTTTAATGTAAATCATTATGTATATGTGATTATTTTTCTATTTAATTTATCGGTTTACAGGTTAATTCAGGGATACCCATAAATGATTTCGGGACGCCCCCGATCAATTCCTGAAACTCCGGGAATGAGTTTTGGAATTGTCCGGAAACGTCCTGAACTCTTTCGGGGATATTCCCGAAAGAGTTGGGGAGATGCTGATATAATATATTAAGAACGCAAAGCCCCTGCGGGTCTACGATATGTGAAAGAGTGCGCACCCGACGTGGCGGGGGGGGGGGGTAGGTGTTGATAATCAAGCGTTTACGCGTCCGGGAGAAAGCCCCCGGGCGCCTGGAAACAGTGTCCCGTACACAGGATATGTGGGTTGCATTGTACACTATCACAAACATTTACTATTCTAAAACGGGAACAAATATAGGATGTATAAATATATGTACAAAATATAAATTAAAAAAAATCACGCTTGAGCGCGATTTTTTTTAATTTCAGACTTCCTGACCTCCGGGGAAATCAATCTGTCGCCAAATCGTAAAAGTATGCAATAATATTGATGGCGTCAAGAAAAAATTTCCATTCGTTGACGCAAGTCAGAAACTTTTGATTTTCCCGAATGTGTCGTATTTGATTTCCAGTCGGCGGCATATCTCTTTGCGCGATTTACCGGCAAGGTTGCCTTTCTTCGCATCAAACGAGGCGAGTATACCCTGAATCCGCTCATAAAATCGTGAAAAGAGATTTCTTCCATAGCGCTAATTAAGCTGCATTGTAAATCCGGATTAATCTTGCTTTTATATCAGGGAATGATAGCGCCGGGTCAAAATCAGATGATAAACCAACATTAATCACATATATAAACGATTCCTTTCTATAATATTTTTCTCTAACCTTTTTCAAAGATTGCTCTATACTATCCGCCTTAAAGAGAAGACAAGTAAGTTGATAGTCCTTATTTACTTCTTGAGTTTTGTTTTCAGGATGAGCTTTGGTATAATGTTGTGTGGGAGTAAGTCTAATCAAATTTTCAACATAATGAGCAATCTGTGGATAATATGCTATTGGAAATATATGATGAATTTGAGTCGCTTCACCCTTACCCCAAGTATCTTTAACTTCACTTTCAGGATGTATTTTTTTAATCAGATTTTTTGCTTTTTGCACATAATAAGCGTTGTAAGCCTCTTGCTGTACAGCGTCAACGATTTCCATTTCTGCTTCTTGGCGAGTTATTGCTTTATCTTTGTTTAAGTCGCGCCAATTTTTGCGATTGTACATTAAATCTGAAAATGTGAATACATACTTTGACATATATCCTCTTTCAGAACCGTGCAATTGATTTTCGACAGCAAAAACATTCAGTATTTTAGGAAAAATTCGGTGTACTTCAATGGCAGTATTAATTGCTGTATGTCCGATTATAAAACAAGTATAACGTTCTTTCAGCTCATTGAAAGTATTTCTGTTCGGATTATTTTTGTAGTCGATAAAATACCGCCAAAATCCGCTATCAGTAAGGATTTTCTCAAAATAGCAATACAAAAAATTATATGTATTTCGCTCTCTTTGGGAGATATAATCCAAAATATTTTCATTTTTGACGCGATAGTGATTTTGATTTCCTTGTTTTGTAATTTCAAGGATTTGTGCATAACCCAGCATTCTCAAAGGCTGCTGAATAAATTTATCATATTCGCTCCCGGCTTTCTTATCTGTTGCCCAAGGTTTATTAAAAATTGCTCGCGTGTTTTTGATAAAATATTGAGAGTTCCAAATGTCATTCACAACAAAAGTTTGGTTTGGGCGAATGGTATTTACAATGCAATCAGCAATGAAACAAACCACATCAGGCGTACATTTCTGATCCATAAAACGAGCATCATTTGTTTTACGAATGTCTAAGTCAAACAGATTTAAATACGCTTTAATTTCTTCTCTCATATTATGTTATTCTTCAATTTCCCAAAAAAGAACACAGAATTGTTATCTATATTTAATGACCGAGTACCCATATTTCGAGCAATCGCATAAAATTTTGTAAATTCGTCTGTTGCGTAAAATGATAAATCATTCTTTCCTATTTCTATGCTTTCGTCTATCAGTGTTAAAATCGCAACAGAACCATCTGTAATACAATTTTTCGGCAACTCGCAAGCACGAGGATTGTATGTCAGATTTGGTAATAAATAACAATTCGATTGATTGAGAAATTTTGCCACATCAAGATTACTTACATCGTCCATATAGCAATCATAATCAGGAATATCAATTATTTCATTATTTCCAATATTCCTTGATTTCAATACTCGAATTTTGCCCTTACTTTGAGTTATGGCTTTTGTTATACTTCTGTCTCGATATGATTTAAAAAGATTGAACTGTAATTTATTCGCGACAACATCAAAGTCTTTATTTCTGTAAATCAACCAATAAGGAAATGTATTGTCTGTAATATACGATTGTTCGTGTTGTTGAACACTATTCGTAATATACGACTCAACAGTTATTGAATTCGGCTTCGCCTTTGTGTTTAGAATAAAGCAAACTGTTTCAATTTTTACGCCTTTAAAACCTTTCTCGCCAAAATCAATAATCCGTTTGATTTGATATTTAGCCATTAACACACGAGTTTTATTAAATTCAGGTGCATTAATTAGACTTTTGGGAACAATCAAAGAAACTACATTACCCAATGATATAGCTTTTTCAATAAAAAAAACGAAGATGTTATTTGTATCATCGTTATGAATGTTGGCTTTATATTTTGCTAATAACTCTTTCTCTTTAGTAATTTTCATATAGGGCGGATTGCCCACAACTATATCATAACGTTTATCGAATGAATGCAGTAAAAAATCTGTATTGATATAATTGATTGTGATATTATCAGGAATATCAATTTTCTTTATCAACTCATTCAACAGTTCAATGCTGTTTTTGTCAATATCAACAACATCAATATTAACATTTGGAACACTTTTGTATTTGTAGATTAAAATGGGCAGAAAATTTCCTGCCCCGATTGATGGCTCTAAAATATTGAGCGTCGTGTAATTTTTAGCATCGGGAAGATTTTTGATTATTGAAAAGCAAATGTCTTGTCAAGTATAATAAGCGGCATTATTATATCTTTGAGCGTTTGCTAACTCTGCAATTTTAGATAACGTTGCAAAGTTTCTTACTTTATCTTCCTTAATAAACTTCAATAAGTTGCCGTTTTCGGCTAACCTTTTTTTTTGAATAAGTGCAGTTGTTTCCTGTTCGGTATATTCCTTTTGCAGTAATACTTTACGAATTTTTTGTGCAATCTGACGAAATATAATGGTAGGAACAGCTTCCCCCAGGTTTTGGCGAATATTCATTTCCTCTTTTTTCAGAAAAGTTTGTTTTTCTTTCGTCGACAGCGCATTAAGTTTCTCAAATGAAATATCTGACCAATTAAAGTTATTTGGAACGGACATCATTAACATTACTTCGCGAATGCTGAAAACTCGATTATCCGTTGGATGTACCGTGCTTTGACTTGCCATAATGTCGTTACGCGTATGAATACATGGTGCAACTTTGTCCCAATATTGGCGCGTATATTTATCGCCATTTTTTTTTGTATTGTAAACGATTACACCGTTTTTAACACTGTGAGGGATTTTTGTGTGGTCTTCATTGTCAAATGCTGATTGTCCCTCCTTAATGTCAGAAATCCAACTTTCCATATGTGGCGAATATTTGCGGAAATTATGGTAAATATCATTTTCCGTTATTTCCCCCATTTTTTTCAGTGATGGTAAATGTCCGATAATTTGGCGTAATGTTCTTTCGGGTTGTTGATTCGGGAATAAATCAAAAGGCGTTATTTCTTTCAAGTCTTTACGAACGCCAATTACAAGTGTTCTTGTTCGACTTGACGGATTGCCATAATCTTTGAAATTAAGAACCTGAAAATGAATATTATATTCACCCGATAAATTATCATCTATTGCTTGCTTTATCGGCTTATCTTTACCGTCAATGTCGGTACAGATTGAAGTTAAAAACGCTCTGACATTTTCAAAAATGAAGAATTTCGGTTTGATTTTCTTTGTGAGTTTGATAGACTCTACCACTAAAGAATTGCGTTTTAATTCATCTTTCTTTTTATGGTTGGCAACGGACATTCCCTGACAAGGGGGCGTCGCAATCAAAACATCTAAATCTTTTATATTGTAGCCCTTTTCCCACAAATCCAACTCGGCAAATACTTTCTCTTTCACCTTATTTGTTGTCAAATCACCACTAATGTAACCACTGTTATAGATACATTTTTGATTGTAGGATTGAATTTTCAACCGTCTTTCTAAAAGTTCCACGCTCGCAACGCAATAGAAATTTTCTTCCTTGAATCCATAACAACCAATGCCCGCACCGCTAAATAAACTGATATAAGTACGCAGACCGTAGGGCTTACGACTTTCAGCCACAATTGATGGCTGAATTTCTATCTGTTTGTATTGCTTTATTTTGGACATAAATTATTCTAAATTTAATACTGCAAAGTTAGCATTATTCGTCGAATAATAAAAAAGCAAAAATAAGAAATAGTTTTTTTCAGGACAGACACTAATTAAATTATAATTCAAATAATGTTCACACTATGTCAAAGCCTGTTCGATATCTCGAATCAGGTCTTTCGGACTTTCCAGACCGACAGAGAAGCGTAAAAGGTTATCTCCTATGCCTGTTACTTTTTTCATTTCAGGGGAGAATGTTGCATAGATTGTGGATTCGGGATGAATGACCAGAGTTTTATTATCAAACAAGTTTGTCGCCCGACGTATGATCTGCAATTTGTCCATAAAAGCATAACAGGCATCTCTGGAGCGCAGGTTAACGGTAAACATGGCTCCGGGATTTCCGGAGAAGAAGGCGTCTGAAATATTCTTATATGCAGAGTTCTGAAGTTTGGGATAGTTTACGTTCTCAATCTGCGGATTTTCCGATAAATACAGAGCCAGTTCATAGGCGGTAGACGACATTCGCTCATAACGCAGCTGCAGCGAATCCATGCCTATGGATTGCATGTAAGCCGTATCGGGAGCCATACATGCGCCTAAATTCCGGGCTATTTCGGAACGCAGCTTGAACATAAACCGGGACATCCCTTTGGGTTTGGGCAAGGCCCCAAGTTTCCTGTTCGTTTTCCAGTCATAGTTGCCATAATCGACAATTACGCCGCCAATGCTTGTCGCTCCCCCCGAAATATATTTGGTCGTAGATACTACCTCCAAATCTATCCCTAATCGAGAGGCGTCATATCCGCTCCAGGGTATTAGCGTCGTATCGACAAGCATTGGAATATTATTTTCTTTTAATATTTTTGATATCTCCGGAAAGTTTGCAACTTCGAGATGCGGATTACTTATTATTTCAGTAAAAAAAACGCAGGTATTTTCATCTATTGCCGATTTTATTTCGTCCGGATTGCCGGTATTTACAAAACGGACTTCTACTCCAAAATCAGACAATGTAGATTTCAGGAAAGAAAAGGTATTTCCGAACAAATGAGGCGAAGCGACTATATTGGTTCCCGCAGAAGCAATTGTAAAAAAGGTATTTGATATTGCCGCCATGCCGGAAGCCAGTGCGATCACGTTTTCCGCGCCGGAAGCTTGTTTTATCTTTTCTTCGAGATAAGTTACCGTCGGATTCGATATCCGGGAATAGGTGTGTAGCTCCGTTCTGTACCGGAAAGCCTCTGCCATTGTTTTCGAATCGGGAAATTCGAATGCGGCATTCCGATATACAGGGATGTTGAGCGCTCCATGTATATCCTGTTTCGGATATTCGGCTTTGATAATTTTTGTTTGGAAAGAAAGCGCTTCTTTATCTTTTTGTGTGTTCATTGTTTTTTATTTTCCGAATTTCATGACTAATTTGACAAATCGTTCCAAATCCTTTTCACTGTGCGCCGCCGAAATAAAATCCGCTTCAAATTGCGACGGCGACAAATAGAAACGGTTTTCAAGCATATATCTGAAAAATGCTCCGAAGCGTTGCTGATCACACCTCTTTACATCCTCAAACGAATGTATTTCATGTTCTGAAAAAAACAGCGTAAACATACTGCCTGTGGAATTAACGATAATGCCCTTATTCGAGACTGCATCTTTTAGCGCCCGGATAAAGCGTCCTGCTTTCTCATTCAGTTTCCGGTAGAAATTGTCTTCCGACAACAAGTTCAGCGTTGCAATCCCTGCACTCATTGCAACGGGATTGCCGGAAAGGGTTCCGGCCTGATAAACCGGTCCGTCGGGAGCCAGTAAGGACATAATATCCGCCCGTCCGCCAAAAGCGGCAGCAGGGAAACCGCCTCCTGTTATTTTACCCACGGTCGTTATATCCGGCACGACGCCCAGCGCTTGTTGCGCGCCTCCCGACGACAAACGGAAGCCGGAAATCACTTCGTCAAAAACAAGCAACGCTCCATACGCTATTGTCAATTCCCTCAGCTGATTCAGAAAGTTGCTTCGGGGCAAAACCACCCCCATATTCGCAGGGACAGGTTCAACGATTACGGCGGCAATGTCTTTCCCTCTTTCTTTAAATGTTTTTTGAACAGCCTGAATGTCATTAAAGGGCAAGCTTACTGTGTGTGAGACCAAACGATCAGGCACTCCTGCCGAAGATGAATTCCGCAGGCCGGCAACGCCCGAGCCGGCTGCAACGAGCAGGTGGTCGGCATGTCCATGGTAGCATCCGTCAAATTTGACTATACTGTTACGCCGGGTAAAACCTCTTGCCAGCCTTATGGCCGACATGACTGCTTCCGTACCTGAATTTACGAACCTGACCTGCTCGATACCCGGAACGCTCTTGCATACCAGCCTCGCCAGTTCGGTTTCCTGCAAGGAGGGTATTCCATAACTTGTTCCATTAGATATCGCATCTACGGCTGCTTTATTGACCGCAGGATGATTGTGTCCGAGAATGAAGACTCCCCACGAAAGGCAAAAATCGGTAAACGTATTTCCATCTATATCAGTCAATGTTACTCCCTTAGCCTTTTTAATAAATAAAGGAAACTCTCCAACACTCTTCAACGCCCTTACCGGACTGTTTACGCCGCCGGGGATGACTTCAAGCGCCTCTTTGTAGGCTTGCATCGATTTACTTCTGTTCATTTTACTGCGACTTTAGCGGCATAAGACAGCCAGTGATAAAATTTTCCGATTTCTTCTTCTATTATTTGTTCGGCTTTATATATTTCATTTTTCCGCAAAGATATATTTTTTTTGGCAAAGCGCTCGATATCTCCGAGATTTAATAAATCCACTCCTTTTATACTGCGGACGTCATCATCTACATCGCGTGGAAATGCCAGGTCTACAATAAGGATTTCCTTGTCGTCGGGAATATCCTTTGCCTGAATTAACGTATGCGGAGCTGATGTTGCACAAATCAACACGTCGGAAAATTCAATAATCGAAACCTTGTTTTCAAGGCTCATTGCCGTTGCGTTATATTTCGCAGCCATGTCCTGCGCTTTTTCCATATTCCGGTTCGATAACAGGATATTGACTGCTTCACGCGCTGAAAGGTACTTCAGTATATCTTCGGTCAGTTTATTAATCCCTATTATTCCTATAATTTTATTTTTCAGGTCTATGCCTCTCTGTTTCAGTATATCTGCCGTTACCTGACTGTGGGAAACCGCTCCTTCTGCAATTCCGGTTTCGGTACGTATGCGTTTTCCCGTATATATCGCCGTTTGAAACATCCGGTTGAGAGACGATGACAGTTTATATCGTGTAACGGCTTCCATATAAGCGTTTTTTATCTGCCCCTGTATCGCTTTCTCGCCAATCAAAGAAGATTCCAGCCCTGCCGCCACACGATAAATATGACGTATTATATCCTCCGGCACATGGCCTTCTCCCCAGTATAATTCCGTTCTGTTACATGTTTTCAGAAGCACATGCGGGATTGTTTCGTTTATGTATATGAAGGAAGATAAAATCTCTCTGTCTTCAAGATTATATTCCGCATTGTTTATTAATCTGCAATTAATCATCTGCTTTTATTTCTAAACATATATCGCCCTGCTCTGCCAGAACTTTTATCTGATTGCGTATTCCGATCGATTGATAAACATTGCGTGCATTGGACGATACGGCAATGGTAACGTTTTCCTTTTTATATATTGCGGGAGAAATAAAATCGCACAAAACAGGATTGTCGCATACATTAGCTAATACGCCTGATTTTTCGGCGTCGGCTTTTATCCGTGCATTCAGGCTCTCATTTCCGGTACAAACATAAACAAGAAACGCTTCTTCAATGTCCCGCGTTTCATATTCTTTCTTCACTAATTTGAATGGCAGAACATTAAAACCCTCATGGAAACAAGGCGAAATAACCGTTGCCTCAGAAGTAAAGCGATTTAACAGGACAGCTTTATGAAGCCCCTCCTTTCCTCCTCCGATTATCAATATCTTCTTATTTGTTATATTGACTGATACCGGCAAAAAAACCGACTTTTCCCGTTCCATCCCTTATCGTTTATGAAGTCCACATTCCTTATGTTCCGGGTCTTCCCACCACCAGCGGCCCGAACGAATGTCTTCGCCGGATGATACCGCCCTCGTGCAGGGCTGGCAGCCAATACTTGGGAATTTCTTATCGTGCAGGACATTATAGGGTACGCAGTGTTTTCTGATATAAGCCCAAACATCCTGCTCGCTGAAACAGGCCAAAGGATTTACTTTTATTAAACCGTTAGCCTCGTCCCATTCTACTGCATTTATTCCGGTACGGGTGACCGACTGTTCCTGCCGGAGTCCGCAAATCCATACGTCCAGCGTAGACAAAGCGCGCTGTAAAGGTTGTATCTTACGGACATTACAGCATTTTTTCCGTTTTTCCACACTCTCGTAAAAAGCGTTGATTCCATTCATGTAAACGTATTCTTCTACAGGTTTACTTTCAGGAAAATAGACTTCCATCCTGAAAGCGTATTTCATATTCGTTTTATCGATCAGCGAATAGGTTTCGGGGAAAAGCCGTCCTGTGTCAATTGTAAATATGCGGGCATTTTTCTTTATTTTCAGGATCATGTCGGTCAGCGCCTGATCTTCAAGTCCCAGGCTCGAAGCCAGCGCAATCCTGTCGCCATATTCGTAAAGAAAGTATCTCAACAGTTCTTCAGGCTTCTTTGCCTCAAACTCTTTATTCAGTTGTTCTGTTTTTGCTTTCATTATATAGAATACGTTTGTTCTACTAAAGATTCAACAATCATACCAGCGCCTACTGTTTCGTATGTTACTTCATTTATGATAACAAGGCTTCCCGTAATACGGTTTTTTGCATACAGATCATACTTCAACGGTTTGGAGGTCTTCATTTGAATGTGTGCAATATCGTTCATTTTCACCGTTTTGTCGTCTGTGATATTCTCCAGCGTATTTATATTTACCTTGAAATATACATCCTTGATTATACCAAACGCTTCGTCGGTTGTGTGACGGATAATATATTTTGCTCCAACGCTTAATGGTCTTGGGTTCAACCAGCAAACCAGCAAGGATATATTGCTGTCGATTCGAGGCAAATCGTCGCTCTTTACCAGCATATTACCCCTGCTCGCATCTACATCGTCATTCAGGCGGACAGCCACCGACTGCGGCGCGAATGCTTCTTCCAGTTCTTTTTTTCCTTCGTTAATGGCTTTTACGGTCGATTCGGTAAAAGAGGGCAAGACAGTCACCCTGTCGCCGACCTTGATCCTTCCGCTTGCCAAACGTCCCGCATACGCTCTGTAATCGTGAAACCGGTCGTTTTGCGGACGTATAACATATTGCACAGGGAAACGAAACGATAACTTCTCGATATTTTCTTTCACGGGTATGGTTTCCAACAGATGCAACAACGTATCTCCCTTGTACCAGGGCATTTTCGCGGAACGGTTTACAACATTATCCCCATCACGAGCCGAAACAGGAATATAATACGTTTTTTTCAACTTCAGCTTCTCCGTAATAGCCTCATACTCTGTCTTTATTTTATCGAAAACATCTTCCGAGAAATCGACCATGTCCATTTTATTAACGGCAAGAATCACATTGTCGAGTTGCAGAAGCGAAGCCACATAAGAGTGACGCTTTGTTTGCTCTATGATGCCGTTACGGGCGTCGACAAGAATGATCGCCGCATCCGCCGTCGAAGCGCCTGTAACCATGTTTCGGGTATATTCAATGTGTCCCGGCGTATCAGCGATAATAAACTTACGCTTGGGGGTTGCGAAATAACGGTAAGCAACATCGATCGTGATACCCTGTTCACGTTCGGCGCGAAGACCATCGGTCAATAAAGCAAGATTGACCTCGTCGTTTCCCAGACGTTCGCTTGCCGCCTTTACGGCCTCCATCTGATCTTCGAAGATAGACTTGCTGTCATATAATAAACGTCCTGTCAGGGTACTTTTTCCATCGTCTACGCTTCCGGCTGTCGTGAAGCGCAATAATTCCATATCTAAATATCCATTCATTGTATCTTCATTTAAGATTGATTAAAAGTACCCTGCTTTTTTGCGGTCTTCCATTGCCGCCTCCGAGCGTTTATCGTCCGAACGTCCTCCACGTTCCGTTACTCTCGAAGAAGCTATTTCGTCGATAATGTCTTCCGGCGTATTAGCCTCCGATATAGTTACTCCCGTACATGTTATGTCGCCAATAGTGCGACAGCGAACACGTTTGCGAACCACCTTTTCATCCGGTTTGAGTTGCATAAACGGATAATGTGCGAGCCAGATGCCGTCACGCTGAAAAACATCGCGTTCGTGCGTATAATAAAGGCCGGGTAATTCTATATTTTCCTGAAGTATATATTGCCAGATATCCATCTCTGTCCAGTTACTTAGAGGAAAAACACGAAAATGCTCGCCCATTTGTTTCTTTCCGTTAAAGGTATTCCACAATTCAGGGCGCTGATTTTTAGGGTCCCATTGTCCAAACTCGTCACGATGCGAGAAGAAACGTTCTTTGGCGCGCGCTTTTTCCTCGTCGCGTCTTGCGCCTCCCAGAGCGACGTCAAATTTGTATTTCTCCAGGCTGTCTAATAATGTAACCGTTTGCAACTTGTTGCGACTGGCATTAAAACCGGTTTCTTCCGCCACGCGACCACTGTCTATCGATTCCTGTACGGACCCGACAATCAGTTTCACTCCTAATTTCTTTACAAGGTCGTCGCGAAAAGTAATTGTTTCTTCGAAATTGTGCCCTGTATCGATATGTAAAAACGGGAATGGTATCGTTGCCGGATAAAAGGCTTTGTGCGCCATATAAGCCATCACAATAGAATCTTTTCCTCCTGAAAACAATAAAACAGGTTTTTCGAACTGCGCCGCAACTTCGCGCAATACATAAATCGATTCCGATTCAAGCTCTTTCAGATGCGTTAATTTATTTTCACTCATAATTTATTCTTTATAAAATCTTTTGCATAGTACGATATAATATAGTCTGCTCCGGCGCGACGGATCGCCGTAAGGCTTTCGGAAAAAATACGTTTTTCATCAAAATAACCTTGCGCCGCACCGTTCTTCAACATCGAATATTCTCCCGATACCTGGTAGGCGACCAACGGATAATCGGGAAAGCGTTGCGAAGCCTGATATAAAATATCGAGATAAGCCATCGCCGGTTTTACCATAATCCAGTCTGTTCCTTCTTCAATATCGGCAGCTATTTCCTCCAGTCCCTGTTGTTTGGTGCGGAAATCCATTTGATAGCTTTTGCGGTCTCCGAACGAAGGGGCCGAATCTGCCGCATCCCGAAAAGGGCCATAGAAAGCGGAGGCATATTTAGCCGAATATCCCAGAATCTTTGTATTCAGATTCTCTTTTGTCAATCGTTCACGGATAGCTTCTACCTGTCCGTCCATCATGGCCGAAGGGGCTACAAAATCGGCTCCGGCAACAGCATGCCGGTAAGCCATTTCGGCCAGGAGAGGCAGCGTCGTATCGTTTTCCACATCATGAGCGTGCAGTAGTCCGCAATGTCCGTGCGACGTATATTCGCATAAGCAGATATCCGTAAATACGATAACGTTGGGGAAGCGATTCTTTATAGCCTTAACGCTTCGGCTAATAATATTATCAGGAGCATATCCTGCACTTCCTCTCTCATCTTTTCCATCTTCTCCTATAACGCCAAACAAAAGCGCTTTGTCGATCCCCAATGACAAAAGGTCTTCAATATCAACCAATAATTGGTCGATAGAAAAACGATATACTCCTTTCATCGACTTTATCTCCGTTTTCACGCCTCGTCCTTCGACAATGAAATAGGGATAAATAAAGTCATTTGCACTGATGGGGGGAACGTCGGCATATTTGTCCCGCGCCTCTTGAGTTTCTCTATATTGTCTGAAACGCTTCATTTTGAATTTAAACTTTCTTTTATTTTATTTTCAGTCGTATTTCCTTTTGCTATTAGCTGTATTCCTTCGGGCAGTTCGCCATATAAAAGACGAAAAGCCTCGACGCCCGAAGGCGATGAAAAAATGATTTTCTGAAAATCGGACAGTTCGACTTTTTCTGCTTTTGTATTTACGCTGTTTTCATAAACCGGAACGTCGGTTACCTGATTTCCCAGCGCTTGCAATTCGTCGGATAAGATTTTTAATCCTTTATCGGAACGAGGCAACAATATTTCCAGCCCTCTCATCTGATTCTCTTTGAAATAATTTACTAATCCTCCGGCAGATTCGGTTAACGATTCGACGTCGGGATACAATCTGTTTTTTTTCAGTTCGGCAGTGGTTACTTTGCCTACCGAGCCTATTTTTACTGCAGTCAATGCACGGATATCAAAATTCATTTCATCCAGTATTTCGAAGAAGAAACGAACTCCGTAACGACTGGTAAAAATAATCCAGTCGTATGATGCTATTCCCTTTTCCAACAGGCTATTCAGTGAATTTTTAGATAATTTTCTCACGCTTATCAATGGAGTATGAACAAAATGTTCCGTTCCTTTATATTCCTCCGAAGAAGTTCCTGTTATCAATACATTCTGACAGGCCTTTCCGTTTTCGAAAGCAACAACGTCGCCCACAACAAGAAGGATGGGCGTTGGATATTTTATAAGCGAGAATCTCAATTCCCCCAGCGTCGAAAAAATAGTTTTCTGATCGGGCATTGAAACGTTATATACTAATGCTACGGGGGCGTCCTCGCTTCTTCCTGCAAGAATCAGTTTTTGTGCAATATCCGTCATTTTTGCCCCCGCCATATAATATACAAGCGTGTCGGTATTGGGAATCCGGGCATTGCACCCTCCATGTCCCGTCACAAACGAAACGGAAGAGGCAACTCCTCTGTGCGTCAAAGGGATGTGAGTGTATGCGGCCAAAGCGATTCCCGAAGATATACCGGGAATAACCGCCACCTCAACAAAACGGCTTTGCAAATAATCAATTTCTTCACGTCCATGCGCAAATATCATGGGGTCGCCACCTTTCAGGCGCACGACATTCTTTCCCGAAACAGCCGCCTGATAAACCAGTTCGTTTATTTCGTCCTGCCGGCGGCTGTGATGACGCCTGCGTTTTCCCGCATATACTTTTTGGGCGTTATATTTATCCAGAAAAGCAATATCGATCAGGTCGTCATGAAATATAATGTCTGCATTCTGCAGCGCCTTATCTCCGGCAATAGTCAACAAATCCGCATTTCCGGGTCCAAATCCGACAAGCGCTACTTTTCCATAGTTTCTGCGGACGTCGGAAAGCATGAAAACAGCTTTCAGTTCAGCATTTCCTTTTCTACCTACAATCGCCAGATTACCTTGCAGAGCATGCGTCCCGAATGGTAATACCCGGGCGATACGGTCTTCCAGTCCCAGGCGTTGAAGCGCGCAGGTAGCGACGATTAAAGCGTCTATATATCCGTTATCCACTTGCGAGATACGTTCCCCGATCGTGCCTCTTATGCTTACAACCGTCAGGTCGGGGCGTAAATTCAACAATTCTTTTTTACGGTTGAGAGAGCTTGTTCCTACCCTTGCGCCCTGCGGCAATTCGTCTAATGAAAGATTATCTTTACTAACCAGCGAATCGCTTTTTTCTTTTGCTTCCGTTAAACTATATAACTCCAGACCAACAGTCAGGGGGTAGGGCAAATCTTTTGCCGAATGAACAGCCATATCGGCTTTTCCTTCCAGCAAATAATCATCCAGTTCGCGCGTGAAAAAATCTCCGGCAATGGCAGGATCCATCAACGAAATGTTTTTATGCTTGTCTCCAAACGAATCAAGTTGAATCAATTCATACGGTAATGAGGGATCGCTTCCGAAAATTTCTTCCACCTGTACAAGTGAAAGAGGGCTTTTTCTCGCAACAACCTTCAATTTATTTCTTTTATGGCTCATCTATCTTACCTGATTATCTGATTCTGTTTTTCGAAAAACGGCTTGTTATCAATCGTCCTGCAATACTAAGCACAAGAACTATGATAGTAAGCAGTAAAGCTGCCGTATATGCCCTTTCGCGCACTTCGGGTATCGGACTGCTTAATTGAAAGAATACGGATAAGGGCAAGGTGGCTGCGGGTTGATTCAGCGATTGAGGTATATTATCCGTAAATCCGGCTGTAAACATTACTCCGGCGGCGTCCCCGATAGCGCGCCCTACCGAAAGCAGGGTTGCCGTTGCGATGCCCGGAGCAATCTGACGAATGGCTACTTTACAAGTTTCCAGTTTAGTTGCCCCCAGTGAATAGCTGGCGTCCAATAATTCTTTAGAAATGGAACGTGCTACTTCGTCCATCGAACGAACAAAAATCGGTATGATGAGTAACGTTATGACAACGATACCGCCCAGGAGGGATGTTTTTAATCCGAAAAAGATCATAACTGTAAAGGCAAATGCTCCGTAAACAATAGAAGGAACGCCAAACAACACATCGAAAGACAAGCGTGTGAAATAGGCTAATCGCGAGCCTTTTTTCAAATAAATATTTATATAAAAAACAATAGGGATACTTATTATCAATCCAAGCAGGGTTGAGGCAAAAACAATCATCAGCGACCCTGCAATAGCATTTAATATCCCGCCTTCTTTCCCGAGATAGAAACCGCCTCCGGGCAACCGGCTAATCATTTCCCATGTCAGAGGAGGGAAACCCGTTTTGGCAATTGTCCATATAATACTGGCAAAAAATCCGAAAACAATCAGCGTCGCCAGTATCATCAGCATATTAACTATTTTTTCTTCTATAAACAGCAATTTCATAATTTAAACTTTTTCTCTACGTTTTGTAATACAATGCGGGATATTGCATTAAATACCAAAATGATAACGAACATCACCAGTGCGGCAAACATTAATGCCGATTCATACATAGGCAAGGACAACATCTCGCCATAATTATTAGCTATAAGCGCAGGTAAAGGATAAGCGCTATCGAATAAGGAGCGGGGAACGCCCACCATATTACCACAGACCATCAGTACGGCGATGGTTTCCCCGAATGCTTTAGATATTGCAAGCACAACGGATGCTATTATACCCGGAGACGCTTTGCGGATCACTATCAAACGCGACGTTTGCCAACGGGTAGCTCCTAAAGCTTTCGAAGCGTCCTTCAACTCGCCGGAGACAGCCGAAAATATCTCTACAAAAAGACTTACCAGCAAGGGGATGATCATCACGCTTAATACAATTCCTCCTGCCAGTAAAGTATATCCGCTGGTATAGTCTACAAAATAAGGACCTAACGTATCGGCTATCCAAGGCACAATAATCAATGTGCCCCACAAACCATAAACAACAGAAGGTATACCGGCTAAGATATCCAATACCGGAAACACGATTTTCTTTACCCACGGCTTTGCATTTTCGGTAAGGAACAGCGCCGTCAATAAAGAAACAGGCAATGCAATGATCACCGAAATGATAGTTACATAGACAGAACTGACGATAAACGACCAGAATCCGAATTCTCCGTTCAAAGGACTCCATTCCGAACTCGTCAGTAAAGTCCAAAGAGAATTTGTATCTAATATAGGTTTTGATTTATAATACAACCCGAACGCCATAACCGCTACAATAAGCAGCGACAAGACGGTGAACAGTTGCATGATTCGCTTCGTTGCGCGATCCTTTAAAATTCGTTTCTTGAGTAGAGATAATGACACTTTCCGGCGTTTTAAAAAGAAGCAGTCTCTCGCTTTTTGTCCACAAGACTACATCCAAGATGAATAAATTACTTTCCTATACGACTTTAATTTCACATGGCTGCATACGACCGTTTACTTTAGAGAAAGCTTTCATATCCGGTATTCCGGACGCCAGAGAGACGATGATATAGACCGCTTCCGGATCGTATGCCAGGCGTATATCTTCTTCCGACGGACGAGCGGGCGATTCAGGATGGCTATGATAGTTTGCAATGATTTTTTGCCCATTTCTCCTGGCCTCTTTCAATACGTTGAACTGCTCCTGCGGATCAAACGAAAAATGTTCCGGGCTATGATCCGTATTTGTCATCGCATAGCGCGTATGTACAACGCTATTCAGACCCGTCAACAAACCGCAAGCCTCATCAGGCAATTCATCGTATGCCTGTTTTATTATTTCATCGATTATATTTCTCGGAATCTTTATCATACTGTTTTTCTTATTTTCTTTTCAATTCACATGCAGCCTGTTCCGCCTCTACAAGTTCAGTTATAGCAGGATGTTCGCCACAAACGGGACACATGGGATTCTTCTTTACTTTAATGGTTCTGAAATTCATTGTTTTTGCATTAAAGGTCAGCAGCCTGTTTGTAAGCAACTCCCCTGTTCCTGTTAAAAATTTGAGCGCTTCGGCCGCTTGTATTGTTCCCAACATTCCTGCTATTGCTCCTAATACTCCCGCCTGCGAACAAGTCGGGACCGCATTGGGCGGCGGAGGACTGTGAAAAGCGCAACGGTAACAAGCCGTACCGGGCCGATGTGTCAGGGTCTGTCCGTCGAAACGAAGGATTCCCCCGTGAGAAAAAGGTTTGTTCCCTAATATACAAGCATCGTTTATCAGAAATTTTGCAGGAAAACTATCTGTGCCGTCAATGATAAAATCATAATCTTTTATGATTTCAAACGCATTTTCTGCCGTGAAAAATGTTTGATAAGTAATCGCCTCTACTTCAGGGTTGAGTCGATTGATTTTTTCCTTTGCCGATAGCGCCTTCGGTTTACCTACGTCAGGAGTGAAATGTATGACTTGCCGCTGCAGATTGCTCAAATCTACCACATCGCCATCTATTACGCCCAGCGTGCCAACTCCGGCAGCAGCCAGATATAGTAGTATGGGAGCGCCTAAACCTCCTGCTCCGATGACGAGGACTTTACCTTTTTTTATCTTCTCCTGCCCCTCCACTCCTACATCTTGCAACAGGATGTGGCGGCTGTAGCGTTCTATTTCTTCTGCCGAAAAATCCATTACCGTCCTCCTCCCATAAAATACAGGAAATCAACCTCGTCATTTTCGTTTATCCATGTTGTATCGAAATTCCCGCGAGAGATAAATTCGCCATTGATTTGAACGGAAACCATATCCGGCTGTAAGACATTATTCAGCGCTATTAATTCTGATAATGAAAGCGGGAGCGTAACCTCCTGATTTTCATCGTTTACTTTTATATTGCTCATTGTTTACAAGTTTATATATTACTTTTTCTTTACAATAACCATCCAGTAATCGCCGAGAGGACTTTGCTCCAGCACCTCATGCCCCTCGTTACGTACCGATCCGGGAACATTATTTATTGGCTGCCCGTCATCCAACCATATTTCCAGTTCCTCGCCCGATCTCATCGCAGCCAGTTGTATTTTGGTCTGCACAAAATTCATAGGGCAGGCAACGCCTCTCAGGTCTTTAAACTTTCGTTCTGTTTCTGTTTTGGTATCGACAGGGGTTTCTTTTATCTCTTTGATTTCTTTTCCGGAAAGTGCGACAGGCTTGAATTGTAACGAATCATCCAGGCTTTGATACAGTTCAATTACTTTGTCTGCCAATGCATAAATCTCGCTTTGACGCGTATCAAAACTGTATTCCTTATCATCGCGCGCAAGAATAATTATATCCCGGAATTTATCTTCAACAAAACCGAATTCGATGAATTCTTTAATAAACAAATTAAATACATCCGCAGTCGTCTTGGGGTCGGCTCCACGAGTGACTAACAGCATACGTGCCGACGAGAAAATAACATCATACAGCAAACTGTTTCTTCTCTCCGTATCTGTTTCTGTTTTCAGGGTCTCTCTTCTATCTTTAATGATATTATTATCGATATCCAACAAATCGAAAAGTCCGGCAGAACACTCTGCTTTGCCTCTCCCTGTGACACTGAAGACGGTTTCGGCTCCCCAGTCGAAATAATAATTCTTATCGTCGGCAAAAGACGGTATTGTTTTATATTTTTCGATGAATTGTAAAGCGAATTCTTTTCCATCAGATTCCAGATAGGATGTGAAAGAATCGTATTGCGCCTCGGCTTTAAGATAATCTTCCAGCAATCCATACACAAAGTCGGGGATATCTCTTGAGCTAAGATTTCCTGTTGTTTCTGCAAGGCGAGGTTCAATATCTCTGTGCGCTGCCAGATATACCTGATAACCGGGGTAAACTTTATCATTACGAAGCGCTTTCCCCGAAAATCCGATATCGCCCCAGAGTTGTTGTCCGCATGAATTCGGACATCCCGAAATCTGAATGCGTATCGATTGCAGTTTGTCTAAATCCAGATTGCCTTGCAGCAGTTTGCGGCGAATGGCGTCCGATAAATTTTTGGACAAGCCTATACCCAGACGACAAGTGTCTGCTCCCGTACAGGAAGTCAGGCTATTAATAAGTGTTGGAGCCGTAAAATCAACGATAAAACGACTTATTATATTGAACAATTCGGGTAGCGCTTCATTTGGAATATTGCGCAAACGAATATTCTGGTCTGTTGTAAAACGAATTGTATGATTACCAAAACGATTGATGAAAGTCAACAGTTCTTTCAACCCGTTCAACTTCTTTTCATCCGTCAGGGATATATTGCCAAGCAGAACCGGGACTAATATCGTACTGTAGCCCTCTTGTCGCTGGGCATTCACATACCGCTTCTTCCATAAATCGTACTTTTCCTCATCAACAGTTAAAGCTGTTGTGGTATAGCAGACGGAGGGGCGTTCGTTCTCTGTTTGCTCCAGCACAAAGACAGGCTCTGTTTTTTTTGCCTCTTCGTAATATTCTTTTATCCGGCGAATGGTCTCTTCCTCTCCAAATCTGTAGAAAACAAAGCGCAGACGAGCTATGCTTCTGTTCTTCCGGTTGCCATGCTCGGAGAAGAATTTTTTAAGAGCGCCGGTTACAATATAAAGTTCTGTGGCAGGGATGAAATCAAATAACTTCCATCCAACGGTCGGCTTCGCTCCATTACCGCCTCCGGCATATACTGAAAATCCGCGTTCTCCATTTTTAACTTTTGCAACAAAACCGGCGTCGTTGATTGCTGCATAGTCGATATGCTTGTCATCCGACGAAAAAGCCATCTTCATTTTTCTCGGCATCAGATAAGAATCCGGCTCCGCAATTAATTTAGTAGTAAGAGCCATTGCATAAGGAGTTGTGTCGAACTGTTCCGAGTCGGATATGCCGCTATACTCCGACACTAAGATGTTACGGATGGTATTACCTCCTCCTCCTTTTGTGGCAAGACCTGTTTCCCGCAAACGTTGCATAACAGACTGTACGTTTTCAAGTTCTAGATTCTGTATCTGAATTTCCTGTCGGGTGGTGATATGTAGAAGGTCGGACTTATGCCCTTTTGCTATTTCAATCACATCAAGAAACTGTTGAGGAGTGATAACCCCTCCGGTAGTACGGACACGGGACATATACGCCTCGTCCTGCCGCTGTTCGTATACTCCCATCGGAACGCGAAATGCCTTGAACCGGTCTGCTTCTGTTTTTTTCTGCCTGTACTCTTTTGCTAATACTCCAAATTGGACAATATCTTCTCCCAGAGTCTCGGGTAATGTATATCTCATTTCAATCTTTAATTATAGTTTGATTTTTTAGCTGAATACTCCTGCCAAATATTGTTTTGTCAATTCGTGCCCGGGATTTTTGAAGAACTCCCGGGCCGGCCCGCTCTCAATAACTTCTCCCAGGTAAATAAAGATAACATGGTCGGCAATGCGTAAGGCCTGGCGCAATGTATGCGTAACCAGTACCACGCCATAATTTTCTTTTAATTTAATGAAGAGGTCCTCAATGTGCCGGCTTGATATAGGATCTAATGCCGAAGTAGATTCATCGCCCAGTATGTATTGGGGTTTTATAGCCAGTCCCCGGGCCAGGCATAAACGTTGCTGCTGACCTATCGAAAGACTTGATGCAGGAGCGTTAAGACGATCTTTCACCTCTTCCCACAATCCGGCTGCCCGCAGGTTTTCTTCCACAATCAACTTCAGGCGCTTTTTGTTCCGAACGCCATGAATCTTACATCCGAAAGTGATATTGTCAAAAATGGACATCGGTAGCGGAGTTGGACGTTGCGACAGTAACCCCATCTTTTTACGGATGTGCGTCGCCTCTACCTTCTTCCCATAAATATTTTCTCCATCTATGATGATTTCTCCCTCTATTTTTACTTTTTCGTTATCATCAATCAGGCGATTGATTGTTCTTAGTAAAGTTGATTTTCCGCATCCCGACGGCCCGATGATACAGGTAATTTTCCTGTTGGGAATTTCTATATTAATATTTTTTAATATATGGTTATTGCCGATGCTTACATTGAGATTCTTTATTTTCAATTCGGAATCGGATATAGTATCATTTGCCTTTACCAAGGCGTCAACTCCACTTATTGTGCTGAATAAATGGCTGATGTATGGAAGCGTTTTTATCATTTTCAACTTCATTAACAAATAGACGACAAAAGTAAGTTGCCCGCTAATTTCCTAAAATACCACAAACATGGTATTTTGTAACTACTCGCCCCCCCTCTCTCTGATCTATAAAAGGGAACCTCTAAAAACCCTCTATTTCTTTGCCAATATTTTTCGAATCCATTTTTTGAAGTTTAGAGGTTCACTTACCTGCTGTTTCAGTATCAGGCTGTTTCGCCCGTGCAGGCAGAATCGGCATAAAAGGCTTCTCTCCTGTCTTTCTCATCCGACAGCGAATCTGCAGCTTGGGAATCGCGTACGCTCGCATCCGTCACCATGTATTTGGTTATCAGCTTACTCCCGGCATCTTCCTTCACTTGGTTTTTATAACCGGATGGTGACGTAAAAAGTATGCTGGTATAAAAATTTGGCAATCAGGGAATAAGTTTATATTATTATTGAATGAAAATTAAAATCACCTTTCATTGCCCCGATTGCCAAAGTGCAAAGATAAAGAAAAACGGGAAGAAATCATATGGAAAGCAAAATTATTTTTGTAAAGCATGTAGACGACAGTTTATTGGCGACCATGCCCTGTGGTACAAGGGTTGTCATTCCAGTCTGACACAAAAGGTATTATATTGATGTTTGTTCGTGGCATAGGTATCAGGAACATTGCTGAAATTGAGATGTTTTTCAAAGAAACTGTTCAACCATCTTAAAGCTTTCAATCTCGCCTTCTTTTACATCAATTTCGGATTTGTATAAGGCAGCATACTTTTTACATCACCACCGAATTTTCGAATGAAATAAACTCATAAATCAAAATAATTTAAATGAAAAAAAATATATTAATGCTTTCTTTTTGTACATTTGCATTTTTTTCGTGTACGAATGAAGAAGAACTTGTAAATATGTCAAACACTTCAAAGCAGCAAATAAATTTATCCGGGGTAAATATTGAAAACAAGAATGGTACTTTAGTTTTTGAAAATGAAGAGCAATTGAATAATGTTTTAGGAAACATTTATTCTTTAGAATACTTGACTTATCATTTTTGATTCTCGGAATGAGATATCAGTAATGCATAAGTCAAGTATTCATTTAGTCAAATAACATTTAAAGCAATTCAAATGAAACGTATAATAATTTTGATTTTCTTCTGCACATTTATTGGCTATACATCTGCCCGGTTCAAATCCGGTTTAATATTAAGCGGAGGTAAAGGAAACATATCTAATTCAACATTGTCATCAAATATCCTCAGGCATGAAGAAGATGAACTTTCACGCTATACACATACTGTCGGCAACAAAGCGAGTGTTGCTATTGGCTATAAATTCAGGTTTCAAGCAGAATCCAAACGTTTTTTCTATGATATTGATTTATATTCAGGAATAAAACCGCTCCGGATAAAATATTCTGATTACGATTATTACCAATCTACCGGAGCTATTGAATCCGGAAATGCCCCGGCAGTTTATGGTATAACATCTACTAAAGACACATATTACTATTTTTCAATTAATCCAAGTTGGAATTACCATATTGTAAAAGGCCTGCATGCCGGAGTTGGTATCGAACCGACCCTTTATTATTTTAGCGAACTGAAATTTGATACGCCGATTACTGCCCGGATTGGGTATGATTTCAGGTTTATTGATATTGCATTGAAATATAAAGCAGGATTATTGAATGCAATGAATCCGGATTATTTATCTTCCGGGCGATTCAATGACTGGCAAATACAGGTTTTTATTCCTTTCTGACAAGTAAAGAATAGGGATCTTTCGTTTTTATCTCCGAGTCTACTCCGAAAACCATGAATCGCTGTCAAAAATTTGTTTAATATAAAATATACTACTATCTTTGCATCGAGTAATTAATTAATACACTTTTCCAACAATTACCAATCTCAATATAAAAAATGAGTTTTTTAAATATTATAAACATTAAAATTAAAACATTATGAGTGAAAAATCCTATTTATCAAATCTATTCTGCAAGTATTATGTGATCGTATGTATCGCATTTGTAAGCATGTTTGCCATGTCCAGTTGCTCAAATGAAGCAACGCTTGAAAAGCAAGAAGTAAATGAGAAAGCAAAAATCGAAATTCCCGAATTTAATTTGTCAATAGATGTTAAAGATGGAATAGTTTCATTCGATGACGAAGTTGTATTTAAGAATACAGTAGAAGCATTAAAAGATGGACTGAATAGTGCAGTAGCTACACGAAATTCCTCTGGTGAAAACACAGAAGAATCGTCATCGTCTGGTTATGAATCTAGATTTCCAGATTCTGAAACAATGTCTAAATACGGTTTCTATTCTCTTTATGATGATTTCATAGTTGCAATGGAAGAGGCTGAATCATATTATGATCGAGAAGGAGGATATGAAGAATTTAAAAAGAAGCATCCGGCTTTATATTTTCCTGAAGCATAAGATGATTACTCAGCATATCTTCCAGTGAGTGATAAGGAAATTGCAAAGTTGTTAAATGCGAAAGGAGAGATAATGATTGGAGGAGAAGTTATACATTATACTGATATCACTTCTTATGACAAATTGAAAGAATTGGGCATAGCGCCAAAAGACGAGAGTCAATGGGTTGCTCTGAAGAGTATGGAACAAGAAGGGGCTTTATCGAATAATATAGAAACCAGAAATACTGTTTTAGGTGAAATAAAATGTAATGACAGAAAACTCTGGATAGAGTGTACTTATTATTTATTAGATGGTCATAATTCAGTTCTTGTAGAGGTGTGCTTCAGAAAGAAAGGATTTTTGGGCGCTTGGTATAACTATTCTTCAACAACATATTTAGACTTAACATTTTATGAACCAGCGCCAATAGGAGATACATGGTATGGAGGTCCACAAAATGGAGTCTCTTCTCATAATATAAGACATAAGCAATATAATAAACCATATGATTATAATGCATCAGGAAGAGTAAGATTTCAAGGTTTTGGCGCTCAATGTGGAAGCGCTTGGTATTCTTTCACTATACATAAGGCAGGATAATAAAGAACGATTAGTTTCAAAATGATTAAACAACCACCCCCGAGGAGGATTTTTAAGATCAATTAAAACAGGGTGGTGATTTGCGTACTTTTTAAATCACCACCCGTTTCTTTATATTAATAATCACTACTGACCGACTAACAAGTTGGAAAAAGGCGAGTATGGGAGTTTATACAGGAGTTTGCAAATCTTGATTCATATACTTTGGCAAATGATTTATCCATTGGCTTTGGGAATAAAAGCGACTTGGCAGTTCCCTCTTTTAATTCTATTGAAAATTCGGGGTATCAGTTGAGTACGGTACTCGGAGGCAAGTACAGATCAAATCCAATGAAAGATAGATTTTTTATTGACTTGGGCTGGCAACCGGGATTCAAGAAGTACAAATATAAATACATCAGATACCTTAATGAGGCGGCTACTTATATACCGGATGGAAATGAGTGTTTTACAAATATATCTCTTAGCCTTACAATGAACTATATGGTTTATAAGGGGTTGTATTTTGGCATAGGTTTGATGCCTACAGCTTCTCATAACTTAAAAGAGAAAGGCTTTGGCAAACCAAAAGGAAGCAATTTAAAATTTTCTATGCCGGCGGTATATAGGATAGGGTATGATTTTGATAAGGTTGATATGTCTGTATCTCATGTAATTGATTTTGCGGATAAGAATAAGTCCGGCTTTCGGTTTAATTTGCTTGCACCGTTTAAATAACTTGCTTGGTTTTACTTTATATGGTTACAATTAATGTTTTACAAATAAAAAATATGAAAATGAAAAAATTATTATCTATTACAGGTATTCTTATGGTATCACAATGTTTATGTGCACAGACACTTGAGCATGGTTTTATTATCAATGGGGGAACCGGGTACTTTCGAGATGTGGAGCTTCCGTTGGAGGGGCCTGTTAGTGAGATTCTTAAGAACGGAGGGCATGGTGATATTGATTATAAGTTTCATGTAGAACTGGGGTATAAACTCAGAATTGATAACAAGGCAAAACCCTTTTTCTTTGATATGGATTTGTCGGTTGGAATAAAGAAATATAAATATAATTATTTGGCCTTAACCGAATATGATCCCGAAAACGGTGATGATGAGTCCATATCTTCCAGATATTCGTTTGTTCGCGGAAACCTGAACCTTTTTACCGCATCACTAAATGCAACATTTAATTATAAGATATATAAAGGTCTGTATGCCGGGGCGGGAATAGCGCCCACTTTGTATTTAAAAGGCTTTTATCCGGATTTTCCTCTTACGGCTAAATTGGGGTACGACCTGAAGTTTGTTGGCGTTTCAGCAGGCTATAAATATGGGTTATTGAATGCCTTAAAAGACAATAGCGATTTTTCCAACGGGAAAACAGGCGAATGGCAAGTTCAGCTTTATATTCCGTTTTAAATCATGCTGATTTTTCAATGTCGGACAAAAGTTTTTTAAGTTGAGATAAAAATGCAAAAAGTATTTCTTTTAATTTTAGTGTTATGTACAATGGTTTCCTGCACTGTAGATTATGACATGAAGCCTGCGAATATAAACGAGCCGGACAGGATTGTTGTCAATAGTTTCCTTAATCCGGATAAACCTGTTCGCGTATATTTCTTTACTGTTAATCGTACTGATGCGGGGTTTGCTTATAATGCCGCAAAGAATCTGCAAGTCCGGCTTACGGAGAATGGGGATGTTTTGTTTGACGGATTGTGTGCCGATTCGGTGTTGAATCTTGATTATCATCCTAAAGAATCGGCTAAGTACAGGATTGAAGTTTCGTTGTCGGATCATGAGCCTGTTTGGGCTGAAACGACTATCCCGGCAGCTATCGCTTGTAAGGTCAGGGCTGAAAGATTTAATTATAATGAAATGAAATATTTTCTTTCCGGTTTTGAAGGAAATTATACTGAAACTAATTCATCTTTGTATATATCTGCTTATGGCGTGGTAAACAATGACACATTGCTTGAGTGTTCCGATCTCTATGCGACAAATATCCTGATAGACAAAATAAATCGCAGTAATGGGATAGAAGTTAAGGATAAGGATATCGGAAGTGCGTATTATGAAAATTTTATGCGTGTTAGAAACATGAATATTCCGCTGTTGGACAGCATATTATTTATTTCATATGTAAATGGCGGTTATTATGATTATAATCTTTCCGAATATGTTGGCTTTGATATAAAATACACCCTTGTTAAAGTAATTACCGCCGGACCGGAGTATGACCGTTATTACAGAACTTTTTATCGTCAAACTGTAAATGTTGTATATGACGACGATATCTCGGCGATTGTTTATCAGCCCATACAAGTATACTGTAATATAAACAACGGACTGGGTATTTTCGCCGGACTAAGCGAATCGAATTATTATTTTGAAATACCGGAAGAGGAAAGAACTCCATATAATAATTGACAGGTATTATGAAGTGTACGATATGGTTTATGTTTTTGATGGTATGCGTTTTTTCTGCAAAAGCACAGGAGAGCGTTCTCATAAGCGGCTATGTAACTGACGAGGAAACAGGCGAGCGCCTGTCGGGGGCTCACATAAGGATGGGAAGCAATCATACTGTTACGAATAATTATGGCTTTTACAGCATATTCATACCGGCTGCCAATACTCCTGTCTTTGTTTCGTATGTAGGTTATCCGGCATTTGACGAAACATTATCTTTACGGAAAGATACCGTTTTGTCAATCTCTCTGAAGCCGGGGGTTGATTTGGGAGATGTTGTTGTCACATCAAATCAAATGCGGAATGTGGAAGAAAAGGGTCTTGGCAATATGCGCGTTAACCTGTCGCAATTATCCGTATCACCGCTGTTTCTCGGTGAACGCGATATTGTTAAGACGATGCAGTTCCTGCCCGGCGTATCTTCGGGAATGGAAGGCTCTTCCAACCTCAATATACGTGGCGGCGCTAACGATCAGACTCTTTATCTGATGGATGATGTGCCTGTGTATAATCAGAATCATACGTTTGGCCTGGTTTCTATATTTAATCCCGACGCATTGCTTAGCGCTGATATATACAAAGGCGGCATTCCTTCCATATATGGAAATCGTATGTCGGGTGTAGCTTCTATTGCCGTCAAAGACGGAAATATGAAATCCCACCACCAGCGTATCAGTATCGGACTTCTGTCCGGAGCTCTGTCTGCCGAAGGCCCTGTGATAAAAGATAAACTCTGTTATCTCTTTACTGCCAGACGATCATTTCTTGATTTATTTGTCAAGGGTTATATGGCTATTGCTTCGGAAAATGATGCAAGCGGGGCGCTGATATCATTCTGGGATATTAATGGTAAGATGACCTGGAAGATGTCGGACAAAACGCGCCTCTCTTTGAGCGTATATAATGGAAGAGACGATTTAGGTGCAAAGAATATAGATAGAAGCTCGTACAGTAATGAAAAAACAGTAGAAAGACTGGGGCTTGGCTGGACTACAACAACTGCATCAATGCGTCTGACCTCGAATATTCGTCCCAACAGTTTCTTGTCGAGTAGCGTTTATTATTCGTATCTTAACAATTTTGATTATTTTAATATCGAAACAAACGATATCAAGCTTCAGCAACGTAAAATGTCGCGCTTGCAGGAGGTTGGATGGCGAAGTTCTATTGAAAAGAAACTGCTCGACAATCATACGTTATTTGTTGGATTTGACGCCTCACTTCAGTACTACAACCCTGATTACATGATAAAGAAAAGCATTGATGCAACCCATAAGATTAAAAATGGAAATAAAAGCCTTCTTAGTTCATCTGTTTTTGCTTACGACGAAGTTAAATACGGGCGCTGGACTTTTGTTCCCGGACTGCGCGCCTCGTTTTACAACACAAAAGAAAAGAATAAGCTTGCCATAGAGCCACGTGCTAAAGTTTCTGTGTTTGCAGATAATAACAACAAATTCATGCTTGCGTATGACCGTATGACGCAGCCTGTTCACTCTGTTAATGAGATGAATTATACAGTTCAGACAGACTTCTGGCTTCCTTTTAATGAGGATTTATTGCCTGCATCCAATCAGGTTTCCGTTGGTTGGAAGAATTATTCGGTAAGAAATACAACCTTTTCTATTGAGGCGTATTACAAAAGAATGAATAATATTATCATGATTCGCGACCTTGAAAACTATATGGATTTTCATACGGATTATCATAACGGCACAGGCCGTTCTATGGGTATCGAACTTATGTCACAATATTCCAAAGGACGTTTTAATAGCTGGCTGTCTTATACCTTGTCGAAGTCGGAGCGAACATTCGACGGCAGGACGTCTCCGTTTAAATACGACGCTCCGCATGATGTATCTCTGTTTGCAAGTTATGTTGTCTATAAAAAAGGTCCGATAAAAAATACATTGTCGATGAACATGCAATATCGCTCGGGGTTGCCTTACTATGTAGCCGAAATGTCATACCCAAGTATGTCGCAGATCGGAATCATACCTTCGTACACATGGTATGAGCCCGAAATAAATTATGTTCCTGAATATCCTAATACACGAATAAAAGATTTTTTCCGCACAGACCTTAACTTTACAATGGAGAAAATGATGAAGAAAGGTAGCCGTAGCTGGCAATTTTCGCTGCTAAATGCTACCGGCCACGAAAA
>JAIROL010000278.1 GCA_031257565.1 Tannerella sp.
TTAAACCGGCTAAGGGCAATCTGCATCATACGCATGTTTTTCTTTGTGTAGTTGTCGATACATGACTGAAAGTAATCCAAGAAATTCACATTTCGGTCTTTCCGCAGTCGATACCCCAACATGCTTTCTTTGAGTTCCTGTTCGCATTCCGCACGAATTTTCGTAGCAAGTTCCAAGGTTTCTTTGTTTTGCTGCCTTTCGACGGCTGTGCGGGGCTTGTCCAACAGATACAAGCTAAGATTTTCCTTTCGCCGGTTATGCTTTATCTGAAACTTGGGTTTACCCGCCATTGCTCCGCTTTTATAATACACCTGATTGCCGTTTTCATCCAAAACAGGCTTTTCTTCCCTGCCCGGATAAAACTCCAAATAGAGGCTTATTCGCCCGTCCGAAAGTTTGTTTTGCTCCAATTTCGGATTTTCCTTGATTTTATTTTCTATCTTTGCCATGCTTTTTTACTTTATATGAATACTGATTATCAATGATTTCTTTTGTTTGCAAAGGTATAAAATATTTTGGAATTTCAAGGTGTACTAAAAGTGTACTATATAACAAAAAACAGGCAAAAATGGGTGAAAATAGTAAACAAGTGAAAATTATAATTAATTGAAATACAGAATATTATTTTCTTTTGATTTCTTGTTTTTAACGGGTATGTACCGGCTCCGGGTACTTAAAACTCCTGATAATTCATTGAATATTAGGAGTTTTTATTTTTACAGGGTGTAAAAAAGGTGTAAATAATAGTAGGATAACATCTAAATGGTGTCTGTCCATAAAGTCTACTGTTTAGAAAATAAATTTGTTGGAGTTCCCAAAAAGCATTATTTTTATGCATATAAATTGCAGCAGAAACAAAATAATGACAAAGATTTCTCTCAGGGGCAGTAGTTTTCAAAACATCAATACCAAAACCAACAAAATCGCAAACGCCGCTCCAACGCCATACGTCAGCCACTGGATATGTTGCCGGATGGGTTCATTTCCTTGCTGTACAGCGTGGATTACCTTTTGAAGAGAATCCGGCTGCATCTGGATTCCGACTTTTGCCACCTCGTTCACTTCTCTCGCCATTGCCATTGAAAGTTCTGTGAGCTTCAAATATTGGTCTGTGGATAGTTGGAGGTCTTTGATGCACTTGGCGATGATTTGGTCTCGCCGCTCCATCTTCTCTATCAATGTTCCGATGTCATTGTACCGGGAGAGAATCTTTTGAGTACTCTCCATTATCAATTCATGCGAATTTGTGAACTTTTCCAGTTCCGTTACGATTATTTCAGCCATCATCGCATTTTGAGTTGATTGATTCTTGGGGTTCTTAAATTTGTCTTCCATATTTTCTTTTCTTTTTAAGTTTACGTTTTCTTTCTTCTTCGTCCGCTACGCTTGGACTGTAATCATCTCTCTCCATAGTCGGAGTAAATATCGATCCGATGCCGGATAATATATCTCCGATGGCGGATGTTCCTTGATTAATTCCCTGATTTCGTTTCTGTGCCTGAAATTCATCCTGCCAGTTTTCCGCAAATGTGTTCAATAGTGTTCTATACCCAAATTCTTTCCCGATTTGGGAAGCCTTGAACGTCTGCCCGTAACCTGTGAAGCGAAGCCCGTAGGTATTCCCTTTCTTGTTCTTGGCTTCAGTAACGGTTATTCCCTGTTTCTGCATTGCTTCCACAAAGTTTTTGAATGTTGCTGGACGGCTGTTCAATACCGATTTTGCAGCTTTCTCAATTCGAGTTCTCGCCATCACTCGTTCAAAGGATGTTATTTCGGGGCGGTATTTCTCTTTCCGTTGTACCTCATTGGCAATGGTCAATCCCATCTGTCGGCTGATTTCTTCGGCTATCTTTCCTGTGCGTTTGCTGATAAAATCCGTTTGATAGACTTTGTTGTCTATGCTTATCCGGTTTACTATCATGTGCAGATGGAGATTGTCTGTATCCCTATGTGTGCAGGCTATCCATTGGTAGTTGGCAAATCCAAAGCGTTTTGCAAACTCCCTGCAAATTTGTTTCAGGTCTTGTTCAGACAGTTTTCCTTCGTCTTGCGGAGCAATGCCAATCTCAATGCGGATGAACTTATTCCTGCAACGGCTGTTGTATTTCTGAACCTCCGCAAACTCTTGGTAGATTTTATCGTGAGTGTCATTCTGGATAAGATTTGCCGAAACAAACTCACCTCTCTTGGATTCTCGCATGGCGTATTCTATCGCCCGGCTACCATGTGCTATGGCTTTCGCTTTTGCTATCATACTATTCGTTTTTGCATTTGAGTGAGTTTTGTCACCAATTCTCGTATCTCCCCAACGAGCATCGGGTCTTTTTGCCGGATTAGATTGGCTATCCGGTTAAAGTTTACACTACTTGCTTTCAATACATGGAAGTACTCTATCTCCGAAGAAGATAGCTTGGGTATTGCCGTTACCTTTCCGTACATGGCTTGCCTGCGGCAATATTCGGATAAACTCATACCGCACTTTTCGGCCATTTGGCTGATGATTTTCCGCTCTGCAACGGAGCATCTCATATTTAGGGTCTGCTTAAAAACTCAACCCTCTGTAGAGCAAGTTATTTTTGTTCGGAGTTCAGTCAGAGGGTAAAAACGGTATGCTATTCCTGCATGGAAAAGCTCGACGATACGTGCTGAAAAACTCACCACCCACTTTTGAATAAGGCACGGAAGAGCCGCCCCCGCCGGTTTGACGAGGTTAAGCGCCAAAATGATGCCGGCAATCCACAATTCACCGGTATCTTTCAGCCGGGCTTTGATACGGTTCAACCCATATCCGGTTTTTGCCTGTCCGAATTTGCCTTCTATCGGATTGCGCTCCCCCGGACTTACGTGAATGGTCACTGCCGAGGGTCTTCCAAGAGGTTTGGCTTTTAGCACGATCCCTTTTTCTTGGAGCATCCTCCGGTTTGCCCGTGTGCAATAAATCTGATCGGCCAAGACTTCTCGAGGATAAAAACCAAAGCGTTTGCGGTACTTTTCGAGATAAGATTCCATCTGGCTTCCCTCGTTAAAAGCATCCCAACTCAATTCATCCAAAAAGCTGATACCGTCTATTACAGATACATGTATTTTGGCGCCAAACTCTACCTTCGCCCGCGATTTCCCTCTGACAATAGGACGAACATGCGCTTGGTGGATGCTCACTATCCGGTCTTCTATCGTATGAGTACGGTTTCCGAACATTTGCAACTGTTGGTCATAAAGCGTCTGAACTATCCAAAAACAACGCAAATACTTGTATTTCAAAGGAATTTTATCATAGCTATCCAAGAGTTTATGGATGGAGCGGATATTACGGCCCAAATAACCCAATTGAGCGCCCACCGCCCGGCGAATGACTTTTTTCGATTTGTTCTTTTTTTGTGCCGTCTGAAGATAACCTTTCCCGGCTACTTTGCGGTAAGTTCGAGGCTTTTGCGAATGAATACCAGGATTATAGAGAATATCTATCAGCTGTTCCGTGACCTCGCGCCCCTGGGACAGTAAATCCAAATCCGTAGGATAGGCGATGTCTTGAGGACAGGCGGTGGCATCCATAAGCAGGCGCCCCCTGTTCCCCACATTTGGCTGTTGCGGTGTTGAATCCTCTTCTTTGTCCGATGCGACATCTTCTTTATGGCTTGCCTGCCGGTCTTTACCTGCATTCATTTGTGTTTTCAAACTGATGATCTTTTCATTCATCGCGTTGATAACTTCTATGCCCAGTCGTTTGCGAATCTCAACAAACAGGGAGGCATCGAATGGCTTTTCATTCACAAAACCGGAATAGCCGAGAAAGTATTGCATGTAGACATTTTCCGATATCCGATCCACTGTCTCCCTGTCGTCCAAATGACACAGATACTTGATGATCAGCGAGCCGATAATAATCCTCGGGTTCAGACCTTCCCTGCCCGTCTTGGGGATGCCCACCTGTTTCCTGTAGATACCTGCCAATTCGTCCCATGATATTAGATGTGCCAATACTATCCATCGGTTTTCCGGGTCGAGTTCCCGCTCGAAGGGTGTCTCAAATCCGGCTAATACACCCTGCGACGGACTCTCGTAGCGAGGATTAAATGCACAACTTTTTCGCCTCTTTTTCATATCTCCTTGCACTTTTTTCTGCAAATTTAGATATATTTATTTTATTTACAAATACTTGCCAATTTCTTAGCAGACCCTAATTATTACTTTTGACTTATTCATATCCATCCATGTTTTAACGGAAGTGGAGAGCGGAAGCGGTGCAGGAACAGTTTGTTTATACAAACTGACATCTTGCAATGCTAACCAACCAAAGGCTTTCTTCCCCACTTCCATAGTTTATTTTCTTATCATTTCCTCCGGCTTTCGCCTTTCAACTCAATAAAACTGAACATGGATTTCAACCTGTCGCCGGTCATCTTTCCGTATTGATTTTCGGAACTAAGCGTTTCAAGCGTGAAGTTGCTTACACCATGTGTCCATGCTCCGTTATCGTATCGTTCGCATAAGAGTTCTATCATCGGGCTTTTCAAATTGCCGAAATCCATGATTTGTTTCGGTTCACGTCCGAAGTCGTCAATGACAAGCGGCAGACGGGAAAAACTCCTGACGGATTTCTCTTTCAGGATTTCCAACAATTCCGATGACTTCATGGGTAATGTCTCAAATCAGGTGATAAAGTTATTACTATATGTTCCTGTCTTGTAATAATAAGTTTCGATATACATTCCGATTACATTGTCGTGTACTGTTTCATTTTTTGAAAAACAAATC
>JAIROL010000042.1 GCA_031257565.1 Tannerella sp.
GTCCTCTTTGTCAATTTCATAATCTACTTCTTTTGATACTGTTTCACGATAATCTTCATTTTTTTTGTTCTCACTTGGGTTGCCCCCATTAATTATATGCTGTAAAAGTACACATAATATGGCATAACTCCAAATTCCCCGAATACTTTTTTTGATTTAACTTTCTTTGAATCAATTATGTATATCTTTTCTCTTAATTAAACGACATTGAATTGTTATCCATGATTTATCTTGTTCCATATTCTACTTCGTACTCTCTTAATACCGAGGTTATGTCTAATGACGAAGCGACATACGGTAATAGTTTTAAAATAACTGCTTTAACGATATTGACAGGAACGGCATTTCCTGCTTGTTTTCGAGCTTGACTGTCGTTTACGACAATTTTGTAAGTATCGGGGAATCCCTGCAAGCGAAACATTTCTCTTGGCGTTAATCGTCTTTCTCCATTTACAAGCAAATAATTGTACGACGCTCCCGCCCGCAACGCACAAGAATACGGATATGAACAAATATTTCCCGCTTTATTTTCGTGCCATATAGAAAGTTTGTAAGCCGATTTATGCTTTGCTTTCCTTTTTTCTACGATATAGTCGGAAGTATAATGTTTTTTATCAACTTGTTTTTCAAGAATCTCGGAAAGAGGTTTAAATGGTCTTACAGGCGAAGGGAATGAAAAGAATATGGGTTCTCTGTGTCCGACAATAATAACCCGTTCTCTTTTTTGTGGCAAACCGTAATCAAGCGCGTTTAACACGGCATATTGAACATGATAGTCTAATTCTTGCAAAGTTTTAATAATGGTTCTCAATGTCTTGCCGTTATCATGTCCTACAAGTTGTTTTACATTTTCCAGCACAAATGCCCCGGGTCGTTTGTGTTTTAAAATTCTTGCAATATCAAAAAACAAAGTCCCCCGAATATCATTGAAACCTTGTCTCTGACCGATTATGCTGAACGGTTGGCATGGAAAACCTGCAAATAAAATATCATGGTAAGGAATATCCTTTTCGTCCACTTTTGTAATATCGCCAAATGGTCGCTCTCCAAAATTCGCCTCGTAACTGAATTGACACGCAAGGTCAATGTCGGACGAAAAAACACAGTCGGGAACGAGATTATTCTCTCTGCATGCCTCGTCCATTGCTTGCCTGAAACCGCCTATCCCACAAAAAAGGTCGATAAATTTTATTGTTTCCATATTTTTTTATCTTAATAGACAAAGGTACATAAAATTTTTTTAAAAGATACCGGAATATAAGTTATCTGTAAAAATCGCTTTTCTTTACCCGGATGATATCGCCGAATGAGGATAGTTTTGACATATTTATTTTCAGGGAATTTCCAACAATGGCATAAACGGTTATTCTGTCTTTTATGTGCTCATTGTGGAATTTCATCACATCATTAATATTCATGTCTTTTATTTTTTGCAAGAGGTATTTATAGGGGTCGCTGTTATATCCGGCCTGTCTGTATTTTGCAATTTTTATTGATATATTACGGAATGAAGGATGTTCGTTATTTGTTTGATTAATAATATTTTGTATGATTGGCTCTATTTTTTCGGGATGTGCCGGCATACGACGTATAAGCGCATCAAGGACCGTTAGCGCATCAATGGTTTTGTCGCTCTGCGTAGATAAATAGGCGACAAACATTGCAGGTTTATCAGACAGGCAGTACGGCGGAAGTTGGATTCCTCCGGAGGTCTGGTATGCATAAGAGCGAAACTCTCTGATTTCCTGAAATAGAAGAGAAGACATACCTCCTCCGAAGTATTCGGAGAAGAGTCTGGCGGTCGCTCTATCCTCGGCGGCAGATAGCGGCCTTCCTACCTGATAGCTATACAAGATATTTTGCGATACGTCGCGTATATCATAGAAAAATACAAGCGGCCTGTCATATATGATCGGTTCGCGATAAACCGGAATGTTTGACTCCTCGGTAATATTGCTTAGCGGAATATATTGTCGTATCTTTTCGGAAATAGATGATGCGTTTCTTTTCCCGCAATAGTGAAAATTACATTTGACTTTCTGAACCCTGAAAAACAAATCCAGCAAGTCTTGTCCTTTTGTTTTTTTTAATTCTTTGAGTGAAGGTTTTGTCAGATACTGGGATTTTGTTCCGTATTGTACATACTCAAACAGTGCGTCGGCAATATCATTGCTTGATTTAAAAAATGCTTTTTCCCCAACTTTTGCATCATCCATGAGGGTTTTGAGTCTCTTTCTGTCATCTTTGACGCATTGCAGAAACTCTCCCAGCGTGCTGATCGTCTCTTCGGAATATTTATCAAATCCGCTTAGGCTTATGATGAAATGATTCGGCTCGGAATCAAAATGCATTACGCTTCCGAGTCTTTGCAGTTTTGTCCGGTATTCGTTGAACGATTGTTTATCTGTTCCTAACAAGGAAAGATAACTTGCCAGAAGTTTTATCCTGGGTTCCTCAAGATTTCCTATGGCATAAACTATTTTTAGAGTGAATATCGTATTTACCGGATTATTTGTAACATATAAGGTTGCTTTAGGCGTCAGTGGAATGGTTTGCGCGTCATTTTCGAAGTCAAGAAATCGAATCTTCACATTCCGGACCGGTAATTCTTCTAATTTCCGGGCATATTTGGATATTGCGTTGGTATGTTTAGGTACGATAGGGACAAAATTGGGTCTTGGAAGATATTCTTTCATATATTTACCTGTTTTTTTACGGATAAACATATAGTTGCCGTTCAGATACTTATTGGCAATACGTACGACGTCTTCTTTTGTCAGAGCGTCCATTCGTTGTAATTCATCAATATAATTTCCCCAGGTTTTCCCTTGTGTAAAGAGGCGTATCATGATCTGACTCCGCGAGTCTATATCTTCGAGTTCTGTAATGTGGTGGCGTAATTGTTCCTGTTTAAGGCTTTCAAACATTTCTTCCGAGAAATCGCCGTTGCGTACTCTGTTGATTTCACGCCATACAAGTTTCTCCGCACTTTTGTAGGATTGTACCATCAATTTGGGTACAATTATGAACCCAAGCATCCCAACCTCGTTCAGCGCTTCGCCTCCGGCCATAGCGCCCATTAACTTCCGTTGAACCATAAGTTGATCCAGGTATCCGGTTCCGTTAGGATTATTTAATATGGCGATTGCGATATTTAATGCCGATTGATCCGGATGATTAGCCGGAACGCCGCGAAATCCCATCGCCATCACTTTCATCAACGGGATCGGTATTTTTACCGTATGCTTCTCCCGCCCGTGAAAGGGAGGAATAGTTACGATGTATCGCTCGATTTTTTCTCCGCGCGGTATCCGTAAAAATGCTTTTGAAATAACAGGTAATATTTTTTCCGAATCGAAATCCCCGCTTAGCAAAAGACCCATGTTGTTTGCCACATAATATTTTTCGAAAAAATTACGCATTTCCGAAAGACGGGGATTTTTGAGGTTCTCTGCGCTTCCGATGACCGGATAAGCATAAGGATGAGGGTGAAAATATATTTCAAAGGCTTTTTCCATGGCCTGATTGAACATCATATCGTCGCGTCTGTTTTTTTCTTCATAAACCGTTTCAAGCTCGGATTGAAACATCCTGAATACCGGGGAGATAAGTCTTTCGCTATTTATTTCCGCCCACTGTTCGATGTATTGAGGTAAGAATACGTTGTGATAGATTGTATAATCATAGGACGTGCCGGCATTGAGATTTGTTCCGCCGTATTTGCTGATTAATTTGTCAAATTCGTTTGGTATAACATAGTCGGCGGCAAGTATGCTTAAATCGTTAATTTCCTGTTGTATCTCCTGACGGCGCAATTCGTTTTTTGTGATAGCCAGCAGGTCGTATTTATCGGCTATCTGGTCTAAGAAGACTTTTTCTGCAGCGTAGTCTACCGTACCTATATTTTCTGTCCCCTTGAACATGATATGCTCGAAGTAGTGTGCGATACCGGTGTTCGGCGAATCTTTGGAGCCGGCTTTCACCACGATCGCACCGAATACTTTGGGCTGATTATGATCTTCATTTAACCATACGGTCAGTCCGTTGTCAAGGATCACCTCCTTGACGTCCGTCGATACAGGCGAATTTGTTTCTTGTGCGAGCGAGTACACCATTTCCTGGAGAATATTATCAGGCAAATATAAAAACTTCTTTTAATTTGCCGCAATAAATACGGTCTTTTTTATCAAAATACAGGGTATCTTGTACAAAATCAAAATTGAAAATAAATAAACGGAACAATTTCCGCGCTTTTCATTTGTATGACAACGAAGATGGCGGCGCATAACAATATGGCTTTAGCCCACAAGGGCATACATGTGACTTTTTGCTGTAATGCCAGGTCTATTTTCTTAGGCATGAAATGTACGATGTAACCTGTAACCATAAGAATGAATATCATACGATAGCCGGATACGAATTGCAGGAATATGCCGGGTTCGAAACGGGTGAATATTTGAGCGAGCATTTCTCCTGCTTTTGTCATTGTGTCGGCACGGAAAAATATCCACGCGAAGCATACAAGATGAAAAGTAAAAATTGTACTTATTATGCGTTTCCACATCGGCATGTCTTCGCCGGACGCCTTAAAGCCGAAGACGCTCATTAATAATTTATGTACGGCTAATGCGACTCCGTGAATAGTTCCCCATAAAATGAAACGGAGCGCGGCGCCATGCCATAGTCCTCCAAGTAGCATTGTTGTAATCAGGTTGATGTATGTGCGCGTTTTTCCTTTGCGGTTGCCGCCCAGAGGAATGTACAGGTAATCCCGTAACCAGGTAGAAAGGGAGATGTGCCATCTTCTCCAAAATTCAGTGATGGTTGCAGCTTGGTATGGAGAATTAAAATTTATATTGAATCGAAAACCGAGTAATAAGGCGATCCCGATAGCCATATCTGAATATCCGGAGAAGTCGCAGTATATCTGAAGAGCATAACCATAAACGCCCATCAGGTTTTCTACTCCTGTATAAAGTGCGGGAGCGTCAAAAACCCGGTCGACGAAATTTATGCTTATATAGTCGGAAATAACGCATTTCTTGAATAGACCACATACGATCAGGTATAATGCTTCTCCCAAATGATTGTACAGGAGTACAGGTTTTTTATATATCTGCGGAATAAAATCGCGTGCGCGGATAATTGGACCGGCGACCAATCCGGGGAAGAAAGAGACGAAGAACAGGTAATCCGTCCAGCGTCTGACCGGCTTGATCTGTCCGCGATAGATATCTATCGTATAGCTCAAAGACTGGAATGTGAAGAACGAAATGCCGACAGGAAGGAAAATGTCAAGAGGTTTGTAGGTCAGTTCTTTCAGCGCTTGCTCATCCATTAATCCGCCGATTATATGCCAGAAACTGATAGCCATTTCATACAGGAAGTTTGTGTATTTAAAATATACCAGCATGCCAAGGTTTATGCATATACTTAGCGTTACCCACAGTTTCTTCTTGAGTTTACTTTTTGTTTCGGGTATCATTTGCCCGATAAAGAAATCGGACGTCGCGGTAAATATCAGGAGCATAAACCAGAGACCGCTTGTTTTGTAATAAAAATACAGGGAGAAAATAATCACGTAGATTATTCGCGCGCTCCGGCGATTTCGCAAGGAGTGATAGATAATATAAAAGCCGATAAACAGGAACAGGAATAATCCGGCGCTGAACAACATCGGAGATTCCGGTTGGTAGCGTAATATTTCTAATAATTTCTCCGGTGAAAGTTCGCTTATATAGGATTGTATCTTATTCCACATATCGCGCCTCCTCTTCAGATACTGTTGCAGCATTGACGAATGCTGTTTCCGGGATATGCGGCTCGGATATACATGAACGGATGATAGCTTTGTATAACAGGACGCCTTGTTCGTCATACCCGTCACGGGAGAAATGTATGCGGTCTCGTCTGAGCAAGTTTGCGTCATACCATTTTTTACAGGAATTATCGCCGCCTGCTATGGCATATAAATCCCAACAGGCGACGCCTTCTTTTTCCGTATATGACGAAATAACATCCGCAATTTTAGCGATGTTTTCGTTTCGTATATAATAGCGTTTTTTGTTTTTGTAGATGCGTTTGTATGTTTCCGCCGGCGTAGTTATCAGTAATGTCGCTCCCGGAATTTCTTCGCAGACAAGGCGGACAAAAGAATCTACCTGCAATTCAAATAAAGTTTTGCTGAAATTTCTGCCGAAGGATTCGTTGGTGCCCAAAGATACGATCAGCAAGGACGGTTTTAACAGGGATAACTGGCGGAGATATTCACGGTTGGCGTAATCCGCGTATTTTGCGCCATTGACGCCGATCGAATGGTACAAAATACCGGGGTTCCCATTCATCAGCATGAAACCATAATACCGGTTTGATCCGGTTTTTTTTGCATACAGGCTGTCCGGTTGCATCGTCATGCTTCTTATTGAGAATGTGTTGGTAAGAGCGCTTGTCATGAATGTGTCAATGATTATATTTTCATAAGGCTCGCTTCCCCAGGATAGTACAGAGGCATGATCTTTATGCGTGTCGGCCGGAGACATGGGCGCAGCATTGCAATCCCTGTATAATAATACTTTATTGAAGCTATATCCGGCGCCGTTGTTTGGCGCTATAGTCAGGTTAAAGTCGATCTCTTTTGCTTCCGTTTGGATACCTATTCCTCCGATACCCCATGGACACTTGGGCTTTAGCTGGACACAGCGTCCGGCAGTCCATTCTTTGATATTTGATGATATGAAATAGTCTGAAGGTTCGTTAACTTTGGATAATTTGAACGGAGCGATCCATCCGCGTCCGGCATTACCGAAGGAGTTCTGTAGCAAACGCATTGTTCGCCCGCTTAAATATCCGGCCTGAATATGCGAGTCGCCGAGATGGACAATGTTTATGACCGTGTCTTTTCCATAGAAGAGATCATTCAGTTCATGAATGAACTTGGCCATCGAATTTGCTGGGTCCTTAATGAAGCATAAAGAATCATTGATAAAAGGCAGGGCGGATGGTATACTGTCAAAAACGGGAGGTATGCGGCGTACCATTCCCGTATCAGGAACGGCGGATATATTTGCGTTCTTTGTGGCTTTTACTTTTCCCGAACAGATCGTCCCGATGGCAAAAGCAAGGGCGCTAAATATGAATATGATGTTCCATTTTTTATCTCTCAACCAGTCTTTCGTCGCCATCGTACAAACTTTTTTCTGTTATTATTGCATCATACAGGGCATTTGCAATTTCGCGTCCTCCGCGAAAGCTTAGATGTGTATAATCTTTGTTTGCCCAGTTTGAATTTACGTATTTAACCATACTGTTTTCTCCTCCCATAGCGGCAAATATGCTCCAGAATGCGACTTCCGTCCTTTCTGCAATTTGACGCTGCGCCCTCAGGAGAGATACTACTGCAGGCATCGTACTGTATGAACCTCCGCGTTTATGGCTACGGTCGGATACGCCCAGTATGAGTATGTCTGCTCCCGGAAAACAGCGCTGCATATGTTCTATAACGGAAATCATTCTGTTGCGATACCAACTGTATTCCCGAACGGAATCGCTTGCCACGTTCAACCCGTATTGCAATACAATCAGGTCGTAAGGACGTATGTGTTGCAGATCGCGACAATTTTCGCTATCAAGTTTTGACATGATAATACCGGAGTTTCCCCTAAGAGAGAAATTGTCTACGACGACGCCGTAATTATCTTCAAGGGCTATACCAATGGCCTCCAATCCCTGAGCATTCTTGAATTGCAGCGTCCCTTTGGAAAAATGGCCTTTTATCTCATATTGCGTTACATTTTCTGTCGGAGGCAGATCGTAATGCGACGTGTCCATGTCATTCTTTAAAATCATAGATGCATCTGTGTTCCCGGAGTAGATGAATTTTAATGAGGATACTTCTTCCAGCCTCGGATACATATCAACTGTCCGGAATTGAACAGAAGCATTGTTTGATACCGGTTCGAATTGCAGGCCGGAGATCACGTACTTTCTGTTTTTGTTTTTAATAATTGAATATGTTTTCCAGCCATCTGCGCTTTGTTTGATTGTAGGACGGTATTGTGCAACATTTGAGGTTATGGGAATAAACCCGACCCCCCTTCCTCCGAAACGTTCCTGCATTTTTGCGCGAAAATCGGCAACAACAATGTCGCCTTCGATAAAAGAATCTCCGACAAATGCGATACGCACAGGGCGTCCCAGACTATTTATATTATTGAGCGCCGCAAAAAAACGTCGCAAACCGGTATGTCCGGAGGTGAAATCTTCGATATTCGTGCGTTTACCGTCATCCAATGTTTGAGAGGATATTTTGTTGGGGCTTGCAGGCTGGTTGTTTGAATTTTCTGTTCCGGCTGTGGAGGAGGGATCCTGTAATGTGTTGGCATTATTCGCTGTTGCCTGAATATTCGGAGGAACAGGGGGGTGTATTGCGGAGTCGGAAATGTTGATTTCCGGGCTGAATTCATAGTCGGCGGCGGGTTCATCTTCAAAAAAATCCTCCTCATCCGGAAACAGGGCGAATAATCCGGAGTTATTATCTTCGGATGATATGCGTATATCTGATAACAAATCAACCTTTTTAATTTTTATGCCAAAAATCGAATCAGGGAGCCAGTAAAAAGCCAAATTGACCAATAAGGCTACGAATAAAATTCCCGTAAACCGGGTTGCGTAATTTATTTTCTTCTTCTTATTCACCCTGCTCATTCGTTATTTTATTCTTGTTGTTAGAAAAGCAAAAAAGTAATCAGACTTTATATGTATAGGATCATCTTTTCTCATAATGAAAGTAAAAAATTGTGCGAATGTACATAAATAATTTTAAACTGATAACAAAACGTGCTGTGTTTAATTTCGCAATAATTTTCAGTGTGCTTAAAATTAATATATTAGCTTGAATGATGGTAATCGCTCACGTCCGGGTTCTGAAAAATATTCCAAACCGGCGCGTTTTGTGTTATTGTCGGTTTGGATGATCTTCCCTCTGTAAAAAAAACTTTTTTTCATTGCACACGCTTGGAGATCGTAAGGTTTTCATGTGTACATTATTTAATTTTTAACACTAAGGTAACATAGAACTCACAGTATGTTCATAACTCTTTGGCGCAAGCCGTTTTTTTTTAACGCTTCGCTAAAAGACCGTTGGTTCATGTTCGTTTCATGAGTCATTCCACAAAAATGATCCGGCAAAGTTTACACGTGCATGGTTTGCATGGCAAAATACACTTTTCGGAGAACTTATCCTTACATTGGTAAATAAAGGAAAAGTTGATTTATTGAATAGTCTGTGACCGGAAGATCGAATAAAAACAGGCCGTATATTCCGGACAATCCGGGATATACGGCCTGTTTTTATTTATAGAAACCATGATAAACCGCTTTGGTCAGCGTAAGATTATCATCATCGCAGTAATATTCCCAATACATAGCGCCACGCAGGCCTTTATCAATGATATAATCACATTTTATAGCGATGGATGCGTTGTCTTCATAACATAATATGAGTTTACCTTCTTCATTTGTCATATAGGGAATCTTTGCCTCCTCATCCCATTGTCTGGTATATTCCGTAAGATTTATGATGTCTCTGTAATTTACGAAATCCGGAAGACTGTCAATTCCGTGTCCGTAAAAGGGCAAGCCCAAGACCAGTTTATCTGCGGGAACCCCTTCTCTAAGATGAGCTTCTACAGCTTCGGCGGAGGTAATGCGGCCTGAGCGTTCCGATCGATATAGTCCGGAGTGGTGATGCGGGGGACGCGCTACATCGTATGCCATGATATTCACTAAATCAATATACGGATCAATCGCTTTGAAATCCACATATTTTGCATCGGCAATCGTTGCAAGTGTGAGCATTTTGTCTTTGCCTATCTCTGCTCGGATCTCTTTCATGAGAAGCGTGAAATTGTCAATATCATCAGGTGAAGATGTGATTCCCGCACTGGAACTGGAGGGATATTCCCAGTCCATATCAATACCATCCAGCCTGAATTCGTCGACTACGCGTTTGCAGTCTTTGGCAAAGGCTTTGCGGGTTGCTTTCGTTGCAGCCATTTCGCTGAATCCTCCACTGGTCCATCCGCCAATCGAAAGTAACACTTTCAGGGATGGGCTTGTTTCTCTGAGAGCGACGATCTCTCTCAGACGTTCCTTTCGTGGAATGGAAATCCCGTCGAACGTTTTATTGACGTGCCCGAACGCGAAATTAATGTGCGTCATGTAAGACGGATCCGGAAGGGGGTGATCACCCCCTGTTACATATGCAAGAACAACTTTGTCCGGTTGATGATTCTTTTTCTGATTGGAACAGGACAAAAATAACAAAGTTAAACTTAAAAGGATTAAATTCTTCATAAAAACACTTTTTGTAGACTGCAATATTAATAATATTATTTTAAAATACCGAAGAAAACTTACTTTTATATCAAATTTAAATGTCATGCACAATGGCGTAATGGAATGTATAAAATACTTCTCGCGGGATAATAAGAAACCGCTCATTCAAAGATGCTATAAAATTGAATTTATCCGAGTAAGAAATTCGACGACTAAAATACGAAACAGTTCATTATCCCGACGCTAAAATCCCAAAAAAAATCATGCGATTTATTTGAAATCAGTACTGAAAATGACCAACAAGCAGGTTGGATTGGCATTAGATATTCACTCTAAAGTTACATTGTAATTGTTACGGAATAAGAGAACGAATATGCCATGTTGTCATTTTTTTGTGCCAATTTCTATTATTACGCTTTCATTTTATTTTTTGGCACATTATTTGACATAAATTTTACGAATTATCAGAAAAGATAGTTTGTAATAAACAGAGATTTATAACAATATAAAATATAAAAATTATGGGGAAAATTATTGGAATTGACTTAGGAACAACTAATTCGTGCGTCGCTGTCCTTGAAGGAAGCGAGCCGGTAGTTATCGCAAACAGCGAGGGAAAGAGAACTACGCCTTCAATCGTTGCATTTGTTGAAGGCGGCGAGCGTAAAGTCGGAGATCCGGCAAAACGTCAGGCGATTACGAATCCTCAAAAGACGATTTTTTCAATCAAGCGTTTTATGGGGGAAACTTATGACCAGGTACAAAAGGAGGTCGGACGTATACCCTATAAAGTTGTGCGGGGCGACAACAATACGCCTCGCGTGAATATTGACGGTCGTCTTTATACTCCGCAGGAAATTTCCGCTATGGTACTTCAGAAAATGAAAAAAACAGCGGAAGACTATCTGGGGCAGGAGGTGACAGAAGCGGTTATCACAGTACCTGCTTATTTTAGCGATGCACAGCGCCAGGCGACAAAAGAAGCCGGCGAAATTGCCGGACTTAAGGTAAAACGTATTGTGAATGAACCGACTGCAGCCTCATTGGCTTATGGTCTTGATAAATCGCATAAAGATATGAAAATTGCCGTATTCGACCTTGGCGGCGGCACATTCGATATTTCTATTCTTGAACTGGGTGGCGGAGTATTTGAAGTGAAATCAACTAATGGGGATACGCATTTGGGAGGGGACGATTTCGACCATGTCGTTATCGACTGGTTGGCTGAGGAATTCCTGAAAGATGAAAATGTAGATTTACGTAAGGATCCGATGGCTCTTCAACGTTTGAAAGAGGCGGCTGAAAAGGCGAAGATAGAACTGTCAAGTACTACCAGTACAGAAATAAACCTGCCGTATATAATGCCGGTAGATGGTATTCCAAAACACTTGGTTCGTACATTGACGCGCGCCAAATTTGAACAACTGGCGGATAAATTGATTCAGGCCTGCCTTGAACCTTGTAAGAAAGCATTGTCGGATGCAGGTCTTAAAACATCTGATATAGACGAAGTTATTCTTGTCGGAGGTTCTACCCGTATCCCTGCTATACAGGAACTGGTAGAGAAATTCTTTGGAAAGGTACCTTCAAAAGGCGTTAACCCGGATGAGGTTGTGGCAATAGGCGCCGCTATTCAGGGTGGCGTTTTGTCCGGAGATGTGAAGGATGTTGTGCTTTTGGACGTGACTCCGCTGTCTCTTGGCATAGAAACAATGGGTGGAGTGATGACCCGTCTGATTGATTCGAACACGACAATTCCTACACGTAAATCGGAAGTGTTTACGACAGCGGCGGATAATCAGCCGTCGGTAGAAATCCATATCCTGCAGGGAGAACGTTCCATGGCGCGCGATAATAAATCAATCGGTCGCTTCCATCTTGACGGGATACCTGCGGCTATGCGTGGCATTCCACAGATTGAAGTAACATTTGATATTGATGCGAACGGTATTTTGAATGTTTCTGCGAAAGATAAAGGGACAGGCAAGGAGCAAAGCATACGAATTGAAGCTTCAAGCGGATTGAGTGATGATGAAGTGAAGAGAATGAAGGAAGAAGCTGCCGCGAACGCAGAAGCCGATAAGAAAGAGAAGGAACGTATCGATAAACTGAATCAGGCGGACAGTACTATTTTCCAAACGGAAAAACAGTTGAAAGAACTTGGAGATAAGTTGCCTGCCGATAAGAAATCGCAGATTGAGGCGTCTTTGAATAAGCTGAAAGAAGCTCACAAAGCTCAGGATATTGCTGGAATAGATGCCGCTATGGCCGAATTGAACAGTACATTCCAGGCTGCCAGTCAGGATCTGTATAATGCACAGGCTCAATCGAACGCCGGCGCCGGTAGCGCCGGTCCTCAACCCGGCCCTGATGCAGGAAGCGCATCTTCCGGTAATGGTGGAAAGGACAACAATGTGACAGATGTTGATTTCGAGGAAGTGAAGTAATGCACGATTACAAATAAAATATCAAAAATAGATAGAAAGCGGTGAAACAACAATGTTTTGCCGCTTTTTTGTTTGTTGTATGTTATTCTTTTTTCGATTTATATGC
>JAIROL010000197.1 GCA_031257565.1 Tannerella sp.
TATGCATTTTCTTGTTTCTTTTAAGTTTAACGGTTACAAAAATACATGAAACAGATCGTTTTTCCAAGCGCATAAGATGAAAAAGTTTTACATGCATTATGAACCCGGTTTACCACGTAAAAACCATTTGTCCGGTCACATGCCTGTATTCATAAAAAGCGCTGCTTCCTTTAATGGAAATCAATGTATCAGGCCTTGCCGGATAATGATTGTTATGCGTCATTGCCTTGTAATATGTCACGTCTTTACCGGGAAAAACACGTACTGTGGCGTCTTTTAATCCGGTTATGTTAATTTTCCGTTTTATATGGATTTCGACCGGGGCTATTTCTTTACACGCCAGCAGTCCGTCCTTTTGTTCGACAAATATGCGACATTCCCGGCTCCACCCTCGTGGTAAACGATAGGAGGCATAACCTTCCTTGAGTTCTGTTTCCATGCCGGTCAATACCGGCGCACCCAACGGGAAACGGAATAATTGCTCTACCGTCTGATCCGGGACATAACCGGAGAAAATATATCCGTTATCATGACGAGAAATGACGTTTACCGGATTTCTCTGCGATGCGGCATGTTTGTTATATTTAATGGAATATCCGAGTTTTCCAAGTCCGTATCTCATCAAAGCGCCTCCCGTAAACCACTGTTCCGGATTATCCGGTCTTAACAGTTTTCCTCCCGTATAGCTTGCCGAATTTGTTCCCCGGACATAACATATTGTTCCGCCTCGCCATGAGTCATGGCTACGAAGTATAACTATATCCCGCGTATTTATTCCCTGACGCGCCTGTACCGGGATTCTCGTCCCGGCGTCATCCGGCCTGTCCGCAACGGATGCTATTCCGCCGGCCGACATTTGCAAATCGTGACGAAGTCTGAAGGATGCCCCGTTTCGTATAACATCAAAATCGGGTAATGAAGTAATTGTAAATTCACCGGATAAAGGTTCAGCCAAGCCTGTGTTCATAAAATCAAGAAACTCCCTGCCTGCATGAATCGCCGGGCCGTACAGGATCAATCTTCCTCCGTTTTTTACGAAATTCATCAATTGCTTTTCGATTTCCGAACCGGGATCAGGAACAACTGTTACCAGTACGGATTCATTAAATCCGTTATAACCATCTTTCATCAAGGCGGCAAAGTTTGTTGTCGAAACAACTGTATTCATTGGGAATCCATCATTGAGCGCCTGCCGGATAAACCAGTCTCCGTAATAAATTTCTTCCAGCCGTTCCGGTTGATGATAAGCCCAATGATGATATTCTTCAAAAGGATATACCCACACAACCGGTCCTGCCTGATCCGCCCCCATACGGCGTCCTTGCAGGATATGAGGAATAACTTCGTCCGGCGCCTGGTCCGGCATATTTCCATAAGAATCGTCAACAGAAAGGAAATTCAGATGCGAAGGAAGCGTAATTTCTCCTTTTTTATTGATCCTTGAAACAGCCATCGGCAAATAGATATCGTGTGTTTCACGGCCATAACGATCCAGCCAGGGACTGTTTGCCCACCAGGGATCGTGCGTATAAAAGCGGAAAATATAGCGTTCATCCGGTAATTCCGCCATACGCGACATATAACCCGTCAGTTCCAGTCCGAAATCGCCATCCAAAGCAGCCCATGGCGAATTTGGCGGAGGTAACAGGTTAAAGCCGCCACGGTAAATTCCTTTCATGTCAACGCCATCACTTGCCAGGTCTATGCCGGTAGACATATTTGTTCCGCGTGTCTCAATCCTGAAATCAGGGCATTCGGCACGGAATACATTCCAGAAATCCATAATTTTCCGTTGCGTATCAGCCAGTTTTTCTTTATGGAATGTTTTCCCGTCGAATACGGCGCCTGTCGCGCTCCATGTTTCCATGCCGAAACCGAAACCATTAGACAGCCACAGGTAATCAAAGTTCAAGTCCGACAAAAAAGCCCGGCTTTGCTTGCCGAAGAATGTTCCAAAAGGTGTTCCTTGAGGAATACCGTCCGGATATCCGGCATATTTTTCTTTGTCTTCATTTAATGTGGCATAGCAACATACAAATGTTTTTGTTCCCATCGTATTGCCCATACAAATTTCGGGATGCGTCCTGTATTTGAATGGTGATTTGGCAAACTCCGGTCCCGGATCAAATGTAGCGCCGACCCTGATGGGTTTTCCTGTAATTTTTTCTCCTTCCTTTTTCAGTGTGTTTACGATAAACTTAAGATCCGCATAAGAAAATTCCGGCGGATTATCCATATATGTGTATGCGCGTTCATGAAGCGAAAGCGTTTCGGGCTTCGAGTCGACTTCATGTCCGGTATTCGGATTACCAATATACATCGCCCATTCCAGCCGTTGATTCAAGTCGCCGGTATAGCTGAGAATCTCCGATCCGTCTGCCGTCCATAACATCACGGAAACCGTATCCGAGTGTTTCAACAGTTGTTTCCATTGAAGAAAAACCATCCGGCATACATCTTTTATATATTCCGGCTCGTTTTTCTTAAACGGTTTGAGCGACATCTCCAGCGTGATATTATTGAAAGCTACCATTGGAGGATTGCCGACGTCAATATCAGGGTCATGACAAGTCTGCTGCTTCGACAAACATGAAGCAAAAAACAAGATAAAGAAAAGTATTGCAAATATTCTCATTTTTATCGGTTTAAAACAGTTATTGTGATTTATGTTTTTTAATATCCGGGATTTTGAGAGAGATTGGGATCTTTATCACGTTCCGACTGAGGTACGGGTAATAACAGTTCGTGATTTTCAACCGAAAAATTTAATCCTTGTGATTCAAAATGCTCTTTCATTACGGATTGCAGTTTCCCCGTCCGAACCAGATCATACCATCTGTGCCCTTCGTATGCAAGTTCCACTCTGCGTTCCCGTGCAATTATTTCCCGGAAATCGTCCTTATCCGTTTTAGCTACAGGAACAAGTCCGGCTCGTTCCCTGACATGATTCAGATATGTTTCCGCCCCTGCCCTGTCCAGTTCATTCAATACTTCGGCATACATTAAATAAATATCTGCGAGCCTGTATACGGTAAAATTAACGCCTCCATCGGTTAATATTGTTATGCTGTAATCAATAAATTTCCGACAATAAGTTGAAGTGACGAATGTTCCATTCGTTAACGGCAATTGATCGCCGACTGAAACATCCTTCCGTTTATCGCCCGGTTCGTAGGCATCCATCAGAGACTGTGTAGGAACGCAACGGCCTCCGGCCAAAAGATTTCCTTTAAATACAGCCATCCCCTGTACCAAAGGATAGAAATTACTCGCATAGCTGTTTCCTTCTCCCAGATTGCCGGAAAGATATTCAATTTCAAAAATGGATTCCGTTTTATTTTCATTACCTTCGGAAAATAGTTCTCCATAGTTGTCGCTTAACGTATAAGCCGTCGAATTGTTTGCATTTTTCAATGCCATTACTTCTTCAAGCTGTGTCGCTGCGTTCAAATAATCTTTCCGGGTCAGATAAACCTTGGCTAAAAGCGTTTTAACGGCTCCGACAGACGCCATACCCCTGTTATCGGGGACATGTTGCGGCAACAAAGATTCTGCCTGAGTCAAATCTGTAATGATTTGTGCATACACATCCGCTACCGGTTTGCGGCTCTTATCGTAAGCCACTATTTGATTGGGACTTGTAAATTCAATTGTTACCAAAGTAACATCGCCGAAAAGTCTTACGAGATTGAAATAGGCATAAGCTCTAAGGAACAGACACTGCCCCTGAATTGATTTTTTTGCCGTTTCATCGAAAGAAGCATTTTCTATCCGTCCCAAAATCGTATTTGTCCGTGCAATTAACGTATAGAAACTTGACCAGCAGGAACCGGCGTACCCGTTAGTCGGAGTAAAATTAATCTGGTCAAATTCCAACTCCTGCGCCGTAGGGTTGGACAACTGTATTTCAGCGTTATCCGTAGTCATTTCACTCATATAGAGGAAAGAAATATCATGGATTCCCTGCAACGAGGCATATGCTCCATACAAGGCGGCCTGAAAATCGTTTTGATTCCTGTAAAAACTTTGCGTATTTATTTGATTTTCGGGCGCCAGGTCCAGAAAACTTTCACACGACAACAATGTGGCGGAAAGTGTAACGATAAAAAATATATTTTTTTTCATATTAGCATGTCTTAAAAAAATTACTGCTGATCAAAAAGCCATTTTCAGACCAAGTGTAAATGTTCTTGCCAGGGGATATACTCCCTCGTCAAATCCTGATTTTGTAACGGCGTCGCCTGTAGAGGAAGCTTCCGGATCATATCCGGGATAACCGGTAAACGTGTAAAGGTTGGAAATATTGAAATAAGCGTTCAACCCTTTCCTGAACACATGTTTGGTTATACTTTTCGGAAAATCGCAGGAAAGAGTTACTTCTTTAATTCTGACGAATGATCCGTCAAACAACAGACGGCTGCTCGGCTGCATACCAAGCGCATAATTGTTACGAATAGCACGAGGAACAAGACCGTCGCCCGGATCAGAGGGTGATTTCCATCTTCTGTTTACAAGATCCAGTTGATTTTGAACGCCTGCAGAATTAAGAAGCGTCTCGCCAACATTCATATATACATCACCTCCGTGAGAACCGGTAATGAAAATATTAAGGCTCAGATTTCTATACGCGAATATATTTCCCAATCCCCAGGTATAATCAGGCCAGGGATCCCCGACAATTTCCTTGTCGTTAACCGTAATGGTCCCGTTATTGTCCACATCCTTAAATTTCAAATCTCCCGGTTGCGTCTGGGGATGTTGTAAAGGATGCCCTGATTTGACGTCTGCCTCATCCTTAAATACTCCCAACACTTTCATAAGGTAAAAACTACCTATCGGATAACCGACTTCAGTTACCTGTACCGATGAATTTGTAATTCGCGCTCCTTCGGTGGCAAGTTTCTTAACCTCGTTCCTGTTCAGGCTGAAAGTAATATTTGTATCCCACCGGAAATCCTTGCTGTCGGTATTAATCGTATTCAATACCATCTCCATGCCTTTGTTTTCTATAGCGCCTATATTTTGAACCGAACTGCTAAAACCGGACGCCGCAGGAAGATTGACTGCAAGAAGTAAATTATCCTTGTAATCCCTGTATATGTCAGCCGTTAAGCGTATCCGCTCCTCAAACAGTCCGAAATCCAGTCCGACATTGATTTGTTTTGATTTCTCCCAAGTCAAAGCGTCGTTAGACATCGAACTTATTACCAGGCCCGGCGCTTTAGCGCTGCCGGTCACGTAGTTGGACGAAGACAGCAAACCGATATGGGCATAATTGCCTATAAGGTTATTACCTGCTTCACCGTAACTCGCTCTGATTTTTAAATTGGAAACAATATGCTGTTCTTTCATAAAATCCTCTTCCGACAAACGATAACCAAATGATATCGAAGGAAATGTACCCCATTTATTCTGTTTTCCAAATCTGGAACTGCCATCGCGGCGAACTGTCGCCGTCAATAAATACCGGTCGTCATAAACATAATTCACACGCGCCAAAAGTGAAACCAGCGACCATCCCGAATCATAATTTGTTCCGGCATTTACGGTTCCGGCAGAAACGTAAGTAACATAATCCGTCGGAAAATCTGTGGCTCCTACGGACAATAAGTTAAAATTATCTTTTTGAGCCGTTAAACCTGCCAGAACATTCAAATAATGTCGTTCATTAAATGTATTTTGATAATTTAATGTATTTTCGTTCAGCCAATTCAGACTTTTCCGGCTATGAACGCCGGCAGTTGCCGGACTTGTGGTACTTTGTCCTTGAGCTATATTCGATGATTTCCACAGTTTGGTTTGTCCGGCTGAATAATTTACTCCAACCGAAGTTTTAAAAACCAACCCATTTAGAATATTTATTTCCAGATAATTATTTGTTAAAAGATTGGCCTGGTCTCTTTTGTCGGAGAAATAACGATCGATATTTAAGGGGTTTTCGACAGGGACGCCCAACGGATCCGTAAGTTCATTTTGCGGATTCCCGTTCTCGTCGTATATTGCCAGAGTCGGAGAAGAAGCGAGCGCACACTGTATAATTGACCTGAATTGCAAATGACCTTCCGTACGGGCAAAATCGCCATAACCATAACTTGCCGAAATGATTGAGCCGAGTTTGATTCTGTCTGTCAACTGCACATCAAGATTAGAACGCATGTTAAAACGCTGATAATCGGATCCTATTACGATTCCCTCCTGATTAAAGTAACCGCCCGATATCAGATATTTCATTTTTTCGGTTCCGCCGGTTGCCGATAATCGATAATTTTGCACAGGAGCAAGCCTGAAAATAACATCCTGCCAGTCAATTCCTTCGAGAGGGAATTGCGAAGGATCGCGAAACGACGGTCTTACCCACGTGCTTGATACGGTCCGTATCTCATTCGGATCGCTTGCGCTTCCCTTGAATCCGGATGCGTAAATCCATGCATTATCCCTGCCTTCCGCAACAAATGCGGCAAATTCCCGGGGATTCATCAATTTGATTTTTTTCGCTACTTGTTGCATTCCGTAAGAAACATTTACCTCCATATTTGTTTTCCCGGACGAACCTTTTTTTGTCGTAATGATAACGACGCCGTTAGACCCGCGCGAACCGTATATTGCCGTAGCCGAAGCGTCTTTCAATATTTCTATCGATTCTATATCATTCGGGTTGATATCGCTTAACGGATTGATTTTCTGCGTGGTATTTCCCGCCATGGCAGAAGATGTATAACTGCCGGTCGAAAATCCGCTCAAGTCGCTGCCGCCTCCGCCTGTACCGACAGGAAAACCGTCAATTACATACAATGGCGAATTGCCGCCGGTAATCGAACTGATCCCTCTGACCAAAACATTTACATTTCCGCCGGGGGCGCCGTTCGTTTGGGAAATCAGAACTCCGGCGACTTTCCCCTGCAATGACTGATCGAAACTTAACGAAGGCGTTTTCCCCAGATTCTCCCCGCTGACAGACGCAATTGCTCCAGTCAAGTCCTTTTTCCGCTGACTTCCGTATCCGACGACTACTATTTCACCGATAGTTCTGACGTCTTCAACAAGCGCCACGTTTATAACCGTTCGATTTCCTGCTTCTATTTCCCGGGTTACAAACCCTACATACGAGAAAACCAACGTAGCTGATGAACCTAATACTTTTATGAAATAAAAGCCTTGGCTGTCGGTAATCGTGCCATTCGTGGTTCCTTTTACGGACACATTAACGCCGGGCAAAGTTGTACCCGTGTGATCTGTAACATTGCCGCTTACAATCCTTTCCTGCTGAAGTTCAAGAGATTGAGCAGGAAAAATCACACAAACGGACAGAAAAACCCATAGGATCAATCTGACCGGCAGGCGTCGGAACAAACCCCGGCGCCCAAAACTGTCTGATAAAAATTTTTCATTCATAAGGAATAAATTTAAGTGATTAATAAAATTAATAAATAAGGCGTTTAAATGATTTTCGATTCAAGATTCAGATAATTGGCTACTTTCGCGATAGTATCGGCATGATGACCGGTACCCAAAGCAAAATGATGAGTCGGACATTCCCTTACCCAATTCTTCAGGAATGTCCGGACGTCCGGTTTGAATAATCCTCGTGTGTTTGTATTGCCGGTTGGCGGTATCGGACCGCTGACTGATTCTCCTTCGGCAATAATAAATTTGAACTTGCCGTCATACGTGGAATTAATGGAAAGTAATGTAATCGGGCCTTCTTTGATTTTAAATTCCACGCCTGCCCCACAACCCGGTTTACCATGATATTTTTTCAGGCTTCGCAAGACCGGCTTGCCTTCTGCTATCGATATATTATGCGGTCCGTCATGACCGACCAGGACAAACCCTTCATTAAAATCTACCGGATGAAACTCCGCAAAACTGCCTCCGATACCCAGTCTGTCCATGATCATAAGGGCTACCAATGTTTTTAAATCCGACTCTCCGCACATCGGAATATGTTTGGCCGTCAGTAATGAATTTCCAATAATTAAATTGGACATGACTAACTGTTCCGTGCTGTTGTCCGCTCCATTGTAATAGTAAGCAAGTCCGTCTAATTGTCTTAACTCGACAAATTGCTCCAAGGCCGCATATATTTGCGCCGAAACACGTAAATCTTCTTTCCTGAGTTTCATGGATACAGGATCGGAAACCGGTTGGGGCGTATCAAAAAAGTTCAGAATCTGTTTTTCTTTTTCCCTTATTTCTTCATCCGTGATGCGGTTGTAATAATCCACTAACTCATTTGCTTCGTATTCAAAAACATGTAAACCGAAGAAGGCTGTCAATGCGGTAGGGTCCGTGTGCATATCCATCATTGAATTTATCGGATGACCGATATGCCCTAACCGGGCTTTTTTCAGGCTATGCAATACTTTAGCAATTTTACAGTATTCTTCAATCTCTTTATCGACCTGCGTATCTTCATATAAAGCGCCGATGATGCAATCCGGAGCTACCCGCCCCATTCTGGCCGCAACGCCCGCAAACTCAGGTAGCGCGCATATATTGTCGTTCATTAGTTGCATATAAGTAGTCGCACAGGTATAATCTAACGTTTTCATCGGCTGAAGGGCGATTAAAACAATGGGACACCGTATTAATTTAAGCATCACGCCGAAAGTTCCGGATGTAGCATACGTAACCATATCGCAAAATAACAGGTCCAAATTGCTTTTCACCATATCTTCTACTGCCTGATAGGCTTTTTCCGGCGAATCAATCATGCCGAAACGGATTATTTCAAGGGATTCGCCAGCCGGTATTTTCAGAATAAAAGCCCTTTCTTTTTCAAGTAATTCTTCCAGTAATCCCGGAAATTGCGTCCAGTATTTATCGTATCCCACACTAAAAATTCCTATTCGCGCAGATGGTTGTACTCTTTCCTTTTTTCTTATACCTGTATTCATAATTGTTTTTTTAAAATTTTACCTAACGCACTAACTTGTATTTAATAAATTGATTTGACATTAATTATTCAGATAAAAAATCGGCATTGCTGATTATGCATAGATTTTCGTTAAATGTTACATTGATAGTCAATCTGTTATATCACAAAAAGCGCTCAATATCCATATTAAGTCAGCAATGCCAAAAAATCATTTTGCCAATTTGCGATTCATATCCGGCAAGCATAACATAAATATAAAAAAAGCGACCGGATACATAATACCCGAATAAATCCATAAGGGTTTATACGTGAACGATGCAATAACGAGACCAATCAAAGGATTGATTATTAATGAAGAAACAGCGCCCGCAGAACCCGACAGGCCTACGACGGTCGAAGATTTTTCTTTTCCGAAGATATCGCCTATAGCGGTAATATAGTTCGTAATCCAAACCCCATGCGCAAAAAATGCTAACGACATAACAAAAATAATCAGCGCCGGAGAATTTATTACGCCTGCAAATAATACGGGCAAAGTTAAAAGAGAGGCAATACCCATATTCGCTTTGCGGGCAAAATTCACATCTTCCTTTATTTTAAACAGAAGATCCGACAACCATCCTCCCATCATATTGGCTATTCCCAAAGCAAGAAAGGGAATCCATAAATAATCGCCAATATAGTCTAATGAAGCGCCTTTTACTTCGTTCAGGTATTTCGGAATCCAGAACATATAAAAATAAAATATAGGATCTAATAAAAAACGGATGAAGATAAATGTTCTCGCTTCTTTGTTTTTTAATAACCCCGGCAGATCATGAAGCACATTACGTTTTTTTACCGGAGGTTTCATCTCTGAAGTTTTCGGTTTCGGTGGTATATTCCCTGTTATTCTCAACCAAAAAAATAACCAGATGAAGCCCAAAATTCCGCTGAGCAAAAATAAATAACGCCAATTCATATAAAATACAATGCGCCTACGCAAAGCGGCGCCGCCACAACAGCGCCGATAGCCGAACCTCCTATCGCAATACCATTTGCCACCGCTCTTCTTTTAGGAGAGATCCATTCCGTGACGGCTTTAACGGCGCCCGGGAAACAGCCTCCTTCGCCCACGCCTAATAAAAAACGGAAAAAACCAAAGTGAAAAGCGCTGGCAGACAGGCCATGCAACGCCGTAGCCAACGACCAGAAACCCACAGAGAAAGCAAGGCCTCTCCTGCTTCCGAATCTATCAATCAAAACGCCGCCAAGAGTAAACATGACTGCATAACTGATTAAGAATCCGGCATTAATAAAACCATATTCCGTATCAGTAACTGACAATTCATCCTTTATTTTAATTATTGAAATAGACAAAACCTGCCTGTCCATAAAACTTAATGCCGTCGCCAACAACAATAAGCCTGTAATAAGCCTGAAAATGTGATCCTTTTTCATATCATGTCGTATAAAAGATAATGTTCGTTTTATGTCGCCATACTTAACGCACTATGTTTGGCGTACTGCAAATATAAAGCGGTTTTTTTTATATGCAAAATAATTCGGCGTTTTTTTGAAAAAATTGTTCTTATCATGAAAAGTATTATTTTTGCAGTATTATATGAGTTGTTAAATAGAATAAAAAGCAAAGCTATGTATTAAGCATAGGCGTAAACAGTTTATGAAAAAGGAATATCCGAAATACATTGAGATCAGTAAAACAATTATTTCTAAAATCGAATCCGGCGAATTGTCTCCCGGAGATAAAGCGCCTTCTGAAAATGATCTTATAAATACCTATAAAATAAGTAACACGACCGCCCGTAAAAGTCTTTTTGAAGTAGAATTACAAGGTTGGGTAAAACGCATAAAAGGAAAAGGGACTTTTGTCCTGAACAGGTCGGAGGATAAATCCCTGACCCGTATATTAGGTTCTTTCAGCGCAATGAAAGAATCTTTTAATGACAATCTCATAAAAGAAGGTTTTACGCCTAAAAATATAATGCTGGAGAAAACGGTTTTAGCCGACGGCATATCCGCGCGAGTCAACGGAAAAACATACATTATCGAAGGGAAAATACTCAAAATAAGAAGATTAAGATATGCCGACGATTTCCTGTTAAAGGATGAAACAAGATATATATCCATGCAATTATGTCCGCGAATAAACATGTTCGATCTCAAACATTCATTGATTAAAGCCTATGAAAATGATTACAAATTGCAACTTGACAATGTAGAAAGGATGCTTAGTTCCGTAATCATTCATCCGGAGGATGAAAACAATTATTTTGATAACAATACCGCCATCCCGGTCTTCATCCTTGACAGCGCCATTACCTGTAACGAAAAAAAAGTAGTTGAAATCGAACGGTCATTGTACAGAGGAGATAAATATAAATTCTCCATACAAACGATACCGTCGAAAACCATCGACACTTTCCTGTAATATCTGCGCTTACCCGATTTTTGCAGTATAATCCGTCGGGAGCGGGAACGATTAGATGATTTTCATTTCCTATATCTAATGATCGTCTATTAGCAATCGCACATGTCGCTTCAAAATATGAAACGCCGGCGTCGCCATATCTCCATGATCATAGCCATCCAGCTCGTAAAGAAATGACTGCGTGTGTCCCGCCACTTTCATCATCCGCCAGAAATAAGCGTTTTCTTCATAACGTCCCAGCATTTCCAATTCGCGGTCGCCAGAGACAATAATCAGCGGCGGAGCGTTGGGACGTACATGATACAATGGCGCAAATTCGTCGATACTCGGTTGCGTATCTTTTATGCCCTTGGTTTGGCGGTATGCAAAATGACTGATCGCCTGGCCGCTAAACGGAATCAACAAGGCAATCGAATCGGCGTCCACGCCGTAACCCTTCAGCCATTTCTTGTCCAGACCGATCATAGCGATCAGATAACCGCCTGCCGAGTGACCTGAAGCGACAATTTGTTTCGGGTTGCCGCCGTATTTTTCTATTTCGCGGAAAACCCAGGCTACCGCCGCCGCCGCATCGTCGATACAATCTGCTATGCCGCATTTGGGCATTAGACGATAATTTACCGCTACAACAGCCAGTCCGGTTTGTTTCAGCTGTTCGGGGATAAATTTCGCTCCCGAAGTCAATCCTCCGCCGTGAAACCAGACAATCGTTGCAAAACCGCTTTTATTTTCCGGATAATAAATATCCAGCTTACAACGTTCCAGCGAATATGCGTCGCCTTCCATCCGATATGGAATATCCTGAACGGTCGCGTATTTTCCTAACTCTTGCGAATGTGCGGATATGGCGACAAACGCTGCAAAAAACATAAATACAATTGATTTCATACTGTATACGCTATTAAAATTCAACTATGATATAGACGGATCTGTCAGAACGCCATACTGAAAGACGCGAATCGGATTAGTCCCAAATATCGGGGATGGGTTCGTTTCCGCGCGCTTTTTCAGGCGTTTGATCCGTAGGCGAAATCTTGCCGGAATGAACGTTGAACAGACGTTTTGCCGTTTCTTTCATTGCATTAACCTGATGCGGATAAGGACGATCGGTTACGTCGACCAAGCCGCAATTATAATTTTCGCCGTCGAACCGTCCTGTCAAATCCTGGTCGCACCATTGGAAATAAGCCGTCCCAATCAATCCGGGATGGGCGTAAGCCTGTTCGGTGTAATAACGATAAGCCACACCGCGCTGTTGTTGCGAATGGACCTGCCAGAGAGACTGCGCCATGCCGCGGTCAACAGTTCCGAAATGATATTCGCCGATGATCATCGGCAAACCGGTCTGTCGTATCGTCCTGTCCATCATTTCTTTGTCGGGTTTCAAGTCATAGCAGTTGAAGCTGAACACGTCGAAATTCTGCTTACAACTCTGAAGAATGTCAGGGACTATATGACCGCCGCCGAAACGGATACCCAAGTTCAGATGATTAGGATCGTAGCGTTTCAACAATTGGCAGACAGTTTGCAGGAACGTATTGAATGTATTATAAATAAACTGTTTGCGGCGTTCGGGCGTATCGTCTTCCGACAGATACTTTTCGAGTTTGACCTTAATCGGACGGTTCGGTCCGTTTAAAATCATTCCGCATAAACGTTCTTCTTGTCCTAACCAGGCAGGCTCATTCCCCAGGAAATAGCCTATTAGCCACGGATTATCTTTGTGCGAAGTAACGAAATCACGGATAGACGTCTCTGCCGTAGCGGCAAAAGCGTTGTCGTACACGTCGGTCAGCCCCATCAGACTGTTGTCTATACCTATACCCCGCAATTGCAGGATAAAAGCTTTTTTGTTCAGCGACATAACGTCGGGACTCGACCAGTTGGCAATGGTGTTTAATCCCCATTTATCCATGCGACGTATAATCATCTCATTTGCTTTGGTACGGTAATCGTCGCCATATCTTCGATACAAGTTCCACGAACCGAATGACGCAAAGTTGCTCCGTTGCGAACGTTCGCCCAACCGGGCGGGCGGCAGTTCCTTGAACATATTGCGACGTTTATCTACATCGCGCGCTTCGCCTCCGCCTCCCGGATGTACGCAATCTACGCCGACGGAGAGAAACAAATAACCTTCAGGATCGATAAACCACCAACGTCCTTCAATATTTTCCGTTCTGAAAAATCCTGTTCCAGCCACTTTAGCCTGCAGATAACCGCCATATTTAGAGTAGTTGTAGTCCGCCGTCGAAACCGGTTCGCCGTCTTCAGCATTCCATTCGCTTTTTAATTGTTTCAACGATTTTATCTTGCCTTCCCAGTCGCCCGGATTCCACTGTCCAAATTCATCAACGGCAGGCTCGTCGCCCAGATATGCGTCGCCGGGATCATCTACGGCAAGAGCGATGGAGCGTATTTCTATTTCGGGATTGCCTATTGGCGCTCGCATACGAATACCAATGGAATCAACGCCATGTAGAGGCCCTCGTTTGCCGCCCAGATTGACCCAACCCGTATAACGCGGATGGTTGTAAGTGGCTGCTAAATCAACGGCGGAACCAGGCAGTTCGCGATAAAATTTCAATGGAACGGCCAATTTGTTCCATGCGCCGGGAACATAATTCATGATTCGTAACTCGTTGTATCCGTCGGTGGTAGTAAATCCGACTTGAAAACGTTGCGGCGTCGTGGAACGAAACTCAAGGACGACGTAGTTGTATTCGTCCCAATCGGCGGGTAAGCCGGGCGATATATCTTTGATAGCAAATTTTTTGCCGGATACTTCCATCGTATTGTCGAATACGACTTTGAATTTACTCGAATCCGGCGCGCATGCAAGCGTGGCGCATGCAAGAAATAAGACAGTTGAGATATTCTTGAACATTGCTTTTATTATTTAAAGAATTTAAGGTCTGCAAATATATGAAAAATTTCTTTTTAAATCCTCTAAACCGCGCAAAAAAAACTCGCCGCCGTGCCATGTGAATTTTACGTAGAGTTGAGTTTGCCCGGGTGTATAGATGAAGACTGTCTTGAAGCAAGTAAGTTTGTAAATCGTGGACATGCCGATATTAAAGAAATAATGCTTGCACTTGAAATCATGTTCAATATAGATTTGGGAGAGTATTACAGAACATACATTTCAATTAATATACTTTGTATCACAGGTGGCGAAGGTACAGGCAAAAGTAACTATGTTGCCGCCCTGATTGCAGGTTCGATAATCAAAGATAATCGCACCATTGACACACCGGGCGTAAATGTCCGTGATAATTCCGACGGTAAAGCGGTTCTGCTCTATGATACAGAACAATCCGAAGTGCAGCTATTCAAGAATGTTTCCAATCTCTTGAAACGTGCCAAACTGAACGAGAAACCCGAAGAACTGCGAGCATTCTCTCTTACGGGAATGTCCCGAAAAGAACGCCTGCAAGCCATTGTTCAGAGCATGGATAAATATCATTACGAATATGAGGGCATTCGTTTGGTTGTCATTGACGGCATTGCGGATTTGGTATTATCGGCAAATGACGAAGCGGAAAGTATTCGGATTGTGGACGAATTGTACCGATTGGCGGGAATATATCGCACCTGCATTGTCTGTGTGTTGCATTATGTGCCGAACGGGTTGAAGTTGCGAGGGCATTTAGGCTCGGAACTGCAACGCAAAGCGGCTGCAATCGTGAGTATTGAACTTGACAGCGAACCGTCGGTATCGGTGGTCAAGGCTCTCAAAGTAAGGGACGGCAGCCCTCTCGACGTTCCATTAATGCAGTTTTCGTGGGATAAGGAACCGGGAATGCACATTTACATTGGCGAAAAGCCACGAGAGGAAAAGGAAAAGCGGAAAGAAAAGGAACTGGCGACCGTTGCTCGTGAGATATTCGGAGTGCAAAAGCGCCTGACTTATATCGATCTGTGCGACCGCATTCAGCAAACAATGGATGTTAAGGAACGCACCGCCAAAAGCTACATTAAGTATATGCGAGAAAAATAAATAATCATAAAAGATCCGTCCAATCAGAATTATTTCATGATAGGGCATATCCTCTAAAACCCCAATAGTTATGTATATCAGCAAAGATGATTTTGAAGCGTGATTTTGTTCATTGTTATTTAATTTAGTATTTGAAGGAAGCCCGTACCGTCGTGATGACAGGCACGGGCTTTATTATTGTTAAATTTATCTCTTTTTGCAGCAAGTCTGCATTTATCATCAAAAAATGATTATTTTTGCAGACTGACGGTAAATATTAGCCTTGTTTTTATGGTGGTTGAAACAACAAACATATGCAAAGTAAATCGTTATGCAAAGTCGCAGACAAGTATGCTTGATAATCAGTCCTATCACATAGCTACTTGTCAATACGGCTTTACATAAACAATAAACAGGAGTCTATTTATTTACCCAAATTTTTTAACCATAAGAGCAAAGATTCGTTTTGTTTCCACGATTTAGTTTTGTCCTGTTCCGGAATAACATCAATATATGCTTTTTCCAAAGCCTCCCGTTTTTGCGAGGAATCGGCTCTTGCATATATTTCAGTTGTTTGTATGCTTACGTGCCCAAGCAGATCGCGGATATAAACAAGATTCACGCCAGCCTGTAGCAGGTGCATTGCTTTCGAGTGTCTTA
>JAIROL010000200.1 GCA_031257565.1 Tannerella sp.
TGTTTTCGAACGGGTATCCCTTATAGGTTTACTTGTTATTTCTTCGTCTTCTGTGATTCCGAAAAAATCCTCTTCGCCGTTTTCATACTTGATCTTGAAGATTTTTGAATTATCCAACCCATAGGTAGGGCCGTTTTCATTTGAGGCTTTCTTGTATTTCACAAATGTGTCGTCAACTTCCATAATAATGGATTGTAACTCATCTCCGTTTTTTAAAAATATAATGTCGTGACCGAACATTAAAACGTAAGATCCGAACAGGAATAAAAATAGTAATGTACATCTCATGATTGTTTATTTTTAGAATGAATATTATATTGTTGATAATTGTAGAAATTTTATATTTTTTATGATAAGGCAAAGTTACTATGTTTGTAACGTAAAACAAAAAGATTGTGTGTTATTATTCGTTCGTGGTTTGAGATATTCTTTTGTGGCGGCGACGTCGCCGAAGATATACAGGAACACGATGTTGTAATGCGCGAAGAATCTTTTCAATGCTGCAAAACCTGCCACGCCGAGCAAGCTCAAGGAAATTGCAGGCGTGAAATCACCTTCTACGGTGTTGGATTATTTTTCGTATTTTGAAACTTCATATCTTATACAATTGTTGCCCAAATTCTCATTTTCGGCAAAAGCACAAATGCTTGCACCCAAAAAAGTATACGTTTGTGATACGGGATTAATAAAGGCCGGCGCAATTTTATTGACGGAAAATTGGGGCTATTTACTGGAGAATATTGTTTTTTCACATTTACGTCGTCACAGTAAGGAATTGTTTTATTACAACGAAAACGGCAAAGAATGTGATTTTGTTGAATTGGAACAGGGTAAAATCAAAAGTCTGATACAGGTTTGTTGGGACTTGAACTCAGACAATGAAGAACGTGAAATTAACGGTCTGATTGATGCATTGCAGTATTTCAACCAGTCGAAAGGCGTTATTCTTACTGCAAACCAGCGAGATACGATTTATCACGGCAACTGTGAAGTTAATGTCATGCCTGTCTGGGATTTTTTAAATAACAATCAATCAGTTCCTCTACTTTCTACCGGGCATCCGAAAGCAAGGTCAGATCCGTCGGACAGGCGACGTCCTGCGGGCAACAGGTAGCATCCATGAGCGCCGTTCCCTTGTTTTCAATAACAGATTCAATAGCTTTTCCGGGAATGATTATTATTCCGATGGAACTATTTTAACTCAAATGAGACTATACCTCTGATATCATTGGACGATGAACCGATCAGGGCTTCGAACTTTCCGGGCTCTGCAACCCATTCGCGTTTTTTATCATCGAAGAAGCTGAGTGCATTTTTGTCAATGGAAAGAGCGATCTCTTTTTCCTCGCCCGGGACCAGCCTTATCTTCCGAAATCCTTTTAATTCTTTGACGGGGCGCGGTAACGACGATTTTTTGTCGCTGATATATAGCTGGATAACTTCCTGTCCCTCACGGGATCCGGTATTTTTAACAGTGACTGAAAACGTAATGGTTTCGTTCTCCGTCAACATTTTCTTATCGGCTGCAGGCTTACCGTAGGTAAATGTTGTGTAGCTCAGACCATGGCCAAACGGAAACAACGGTTTTATTTTTTCTTTGTCAAAATATCGATAGCCGACGAAGATATCGTCATGATAAGTCATTTCGTCTTTTGTGCCGGGGTATTCGCCGATAGCATGAGAACTGTAATCGGTTAGTTTTTGTGCAAAAGTGAACGGCAGTTTTCCCGAAGGATTCACATCGCCGGTAAGAATATCCGCTATCGCATTTCCGGCTTCGCTTCCCGGATACCAGGCCTGCAATACGGAAGGAACTTCTGCTATCCAGGGCATTGGTACTGCATTACCGGAAAGCAGGACAACCGCCAGGTTTCCATTTGCTTTAGCCAGTTCTTTTATCAACTCATCCTGTCCGTAGGGTAGTTCGTATTGTTTTCTGTCATCCCCTTCGCAATCCTGATTTGGATTTTTATTTAATCCTCCGATAAAAATGACAAAGTCCGCATTTCGGGCTATGTTTACAGCTTCGTCGGATAACTCTTTTGCAGAGCGGTTTTCCCGAATGTTCTGTCCGGCGCTCAGACCGTCCTGTTTGTCCACGATATCGCCGGCATATCCCCTTGCATAAATGACTTCAGCCTGTTCTCCGATGCGTTTTTTCAGGCCTTCCAGAGGAGAGATTTCATATTTGGCTTTCAGCGAAGAGCTACCTCCTCCTACGGTCATTACTTTGATCGCATTTTCTCCTACTACGGCAATTTTCTTTGTTTTTGAAAGATCGACCGGTAATACATTATTTTTGTTTTGTAGTAGTACGACGCCTTCCTGTGCAATCCGGAGCGCCGCCGTTCCGTGTTCGGGGCTGCCGAACGTTCCCCGCGGACGATTGGCGCTCATCGTCGTACGGAAAGTAAGACGTAGTATATTCCGGACCTTGTTATTAACAATTTCTACGGGAATTTCTCCTGATTTCAATAATTTCAGGAATGGCTTTGAGAGATAATAGTTATCATATGCATTGCTTGCATTTTCGGTCAGTCCGTCTGTCCATGTGCCGAATTCCATGTCCAGTCCGTTATAAGCGGCCTGTTCCGTATTATTTACACCTCCCCAATCGGAAACGACGACGCCGTCAAACTTCCATTCTTTGCGCAATAAATCATTCAGCAGGTATTGGTTATGACAACACCATTGTCCTTTGTAACGATTGTATGCTCCCATAATAGCCCAGGTTCGGCCTTCCTGAACAGAAGCTTTAAATGCCGGAAGGTATATTTCATATAACGCACGGTCGCTCAGGTTTACATTGACTGTGTGGCGTGCGACCTCCTGGTTGTTCAATGCAAAATGTTTCACGCATGTGGCAACTCCGTATTCCTGTACGCCTTGTATATAAGGAACAACCATAACGGAGGCCAGATAAGGGTCTTCGCCCATGTATTCGAAATTGCGTCCGTTCAAAGGCGTCCGGTAGATGTTGACTCCCGGCCCCAGTAATACGTTTTTGTTGCGGTAACGCGCTTCTTCGCCGATTGATTTGCCATATAATGCCGACATTTCCGGATTCCATGTTGCCGCAAGGCAGGTCAGCGCCGGAAATGCCATACACGAATCGTTTGTCCATCCGGCCTGATTCCACTCGTCCCAGAGGACTTCGGGGCGTATTCCGTGAGGACCGTCCGTCATCCAGTTTTCAGGGACGCCTAAGCGTGGGACGCCGGCAGAACTGAATTTCGATTGTGCGTGGCACATGGCTACCTTTTCTTCAAGCGTCATGCGGTTTAACGCATCTTCGACTCTTTCTTCTATCGGCTTATCATTGTCCAGATAGACCGGTATTTGTGCTGAAACCGAAAACCGAAATGCAACGAGTAAAAATAATATTAACCTGTATTTTATGTTTTTGTTCATAATCCTGTTCTTTTATTATATATTATTTTATCTGCAGTCCTAACGATTTGATATAGCCTTCTTGTACAACACAGTTTTTAAATTTGGACGCCTCGATGAAATCGCTCATTGATTTACATGCGATCTGCCGGTCGGGACGGACTTCCCGGATCTCTTTATAGCTACTGCGCGGCGCTTCGGAGAAATCTGTTATTAATTGCCAGTTTTTCGGCGGAATAATGCCCACGAACGAAGAACCGTCTTTTTTCTTATAGGGCCAGAATGTGTATCCGATGTTATTGTCTTCCATTGTTTTACAGAACGCGGCCTGCCATTCGTTTGTATTATGGCCTATTTCTCCCATGTACATGGGGCGGTTTACGCTGTCGCGAAAGTTGATAAACCCCTGAATGGCTTCTTGGGTAGGATCGCCTCCGTAGCGGTGGCAGGTATACATGATCTTGTTATCGAACGTCGCGTCCTTTAGCGGTTTGAAGTTTCCGTTCCACTGCGAGCCTCCCAGGAGGATGATGTGGTTCGTATCAACTTCCCTGATTACTTTTGTTACGCGTTTATAGAGCGGTTCCAGCTTATCGTTGAGTTCTTCCATATTTTCAAAATACGGCGCGATCGGTTCATTGATCAGATCATAACCCAGAATGACCGTTTCGTTTTTGTAATAATCTGCTATTTTTCGCCAGATATCACAAAATAGCTGCCGGCTGATTTCACTTTCGAACAGCCACGGATAACCATAGCTATCGTCTATATTATCGCCGGTTTGTCCGCCCGGAGCGTCATGCATATCCAGAATAAGATAGAGGCGGTTGTCGCGACACCAGTTTACGGCGCTGTCTATACGCTCGAAACCGTCCTGATTAAGCGTTAATCCCATGTAGTCTTCGTCTGTAAACAGTTTGTAATGAAACGGCAGGCGGATTGTATTTGAACCGGCGGATGCTATAAATTCTATATCTTCACGGGTTATGTAGTTATCTTTGAATTGTTTCCAGAATTCGGCGACAAAATCAGGCCCTGCCAGTTCGCAGAACATCTGATTGATCCGCCCCGGAGAATTTGTTTTGTTAAAACCGAACATGTATCCTTCCGGATTGAGCCAGTTCCCGAGATTGACGCCTTTAATGAATAGTTTGCTCCCGTCAGGTTTAATCAGATCCGGCCCGGATATGCGGATAAATGCCTCCGGAGGCGGGATAACTGTCGCTGCGTCCTGTTGCGTGCAGGATACGGACAGGAATGAGAATAAACAAATAATATGAATATTCAGGAGGGTTAGTAAGGGGTAAAAGTATGAATCTTTGATATTTTTCATCTGACAGTCTGTTTTGTGTTTACTTATTTTTTAGGAACAAAGCGGTACCACCATCCGTTGCCGCTTTCTACCGTACTTTCGCACATGATATAAAATTCGTTTTCCGCTATGCTGAGAATCTTATAGGCGGATGTGCCTGCATAATGTCCGAAAAATCCTCCATCGCTTAATTTCAGGGTTTTTCCGTCAATGCTGAATGTATAGGCTGCATTGGGCGTATATTCAACATCAAAGTCTCCGTCGGGCGGGATTGTAGCCGGTTTGCCTAAAGCGTCTTTACCTGCGGAATTAGTATATATTTTCCCTTTGTTGGTCCAAATCATATTGTAACCGCCATCCAGATTAAAAGAAAATTCGTTTTCGTAAAGAGAACAGTTTGCTTTGCCTTCGGCAGGACAAGCCCACCAGTCCGGACTGCTTGCTCCGGCAGGGCCTACCCCGAAGTGCCCGTCATTGGCGCGATCGAAGACCCACGTCTTGTTTCCGTCGAGTCCTCCGGCCAGAATGATTGCATCCTGATTGATCTGATTCGGGTCATTTTGTGAAATTACGACGTCCTTCGATATTGTTACGGGCGCTCCCGGATTATAGACCTGCATAGTGACTGTATAGGTGTTTGCAAACGGATATCTGCCTTCTGCGGTTTGCCCTGTAGCATTGGCGCCGTTACCCAGCTCCCAGTAGATTACTCCTCCTTTATAGTCGGAAGTATTGGCTAATTCGATCACATTGGGATTCGAAGCGGATGGAGTTGCGGAGAAGTTTAACATGCTGATATCGGGAGATGCTCCCAGTGAATGGTCGTTGTCTTCCCGAGGCTCGCAGGATGTAATCATAAAGATTACCATCAGCATATTCAGGCTGTATTTAAATATATTTTTCATAAGTACATTATTTATTAAAAAACGTTTTTTATTTCCAGTTGCCGTTTTGTTTTAATTCGAAATCGGTATTCTTTGTTTTATCTAATTCGGATTGTGGAACAGGGAGGTATTTCATCCACTCTTCAAATCTGCGGACGGAACTGTAGTCCGGAATATTCTCGGTTAAGACCGTAGCGGCGTCGCCCCATCGTACCAGGTCGTAGAAACGCATGCCTTCGCTGATAAATTCTTTACGACGTTCGCCTTTAATGTTTTCGGCGTTGGCGGCGATACGGTGATCCGCATCTCCGAATGCGCGATCCCTGATCTTATCAAAACAATCCTGTGCACTGACGCCTTGTTGTTCCGGCGCTCCGTGCATTTTTACAAGTTCCGTATAATTCAGCAATGTCTCCGCATAACGGAATATGCGCAGATTGTTGCAATAATTCAGGTCGGCGTCGCCGGTACTTAACTTATACCCTTTACGGGCGGCGTATTTTGCCTGGAACAGTCCGGTATTCTGGAACCGATTGTTATAAGTGGCTTCAGACCAGTCGTTTATTGAGGCGTCACGGCGCTTGTCTCCGATTTCAAACATATCATAAGCGGACTTACGAACCGGTCCGAATCCCCACCCGTCGAGGAATACCCCGTTCGGATCGCTTAATCCGTTGGGAGAGATGAATGCCGGCAGGTTAGTACCGTATCCCTGCCATCCGGTAGACCATGTCTTGCCTTCCGGAAGCTGGTTGCTTTCAAAAACAGATTCGCTGCAAAATTCGTTTTCGTCCAGCCATATAGCGGCAAAATCGTCTAACAGTCCGAATGATCCGCTGTTGATGATTGTTGCCATATCATTTGTGATTTCAGCATATTTAGACTGATCTTTCTGATACATCACAACGCGCGCTTTCAACATCAGGGCGGCTGCACGATTCGCTCGTCCCAAATCGTTGCCGGATGTTCTCATCGCCATACTGCCTTCAACGCAGGCGGTTTCGAGGTCGGCCATGATATTTGCATAAACTTCGTCCGCCGGAATCTGTTTCGTCATATAAGGATCCTGAAGAGGCTCCTTAAAGTAAGGGATATTTCCCCATAATTTCCATAACAAATGCGTATAGTATGCACGAAGAAAATGTGCTTCGGCATTGTATTGTTTTACTTTCGTTTCGGAAACGTCTACCGCATTGGCGCATGAAATGATGGCGTTGTTGCACCGTGCAAGTCCGGTAAAGTAGATGCTCCATAACCCGCCGAGCGTTTCGCTTGCCGTAGAGGAAAATTGCGATAGCGAATAAAGGACATGTTGGTCTCCGGCATCTCCGCCGCCTTTATAGATGTCGTCCGAACGGAGATCGGACATCAAAAGGATGGAGTTATAGTTATTGTCGGCGTAGCTGTCAAACAATAATATCTGATAGGCGGAAGCCAGGCTTGAAAGAATGGCTCCTTCTGTAGCGGGAGCGCCGGCAGCCGGTTTCTCAGTAGGAGTGGCTGTCAGGAATTCATCTCCGCATGATGTTGTCAGTGTAAGACCGGCAAACAGAGCGGCAACGGTTAATATTTTATATGTTTTCATGTGTACATTATTTATTTTTTAACATTAAGGAAACATGGAACTCACAAATGTTCATAACTCTTTGGCGCAAGCCGTTTTGCATGTTCGTTTCATACGAATAATTTATTTTATTAGAAAGTAATGTTTGCGCCGACGAAAATAGTTCTTGATTGCGGGTAAATGCCTTTGTCAACGCCGATGGTCGTATAGCTTCCCGCCGCTATTTCGGGATCAAACCCGTCATAACCGGCGAATGTAAGCAGGTTTTCGGCAGAGACATAGAGCCTTAGTTTTTGTATGGATACTTTTCGTGTCAGGGATGCCGGTAATGTATAACCTAATTGTGCCGTTTTCAGGCGTATGTATGATCCGTCTTTGATATACAGGTCGGACGAACGCCAGTTTCCATTCTCATTGTTTTTCGTCATACGCGGAATTTTGTTTGACGTACCTTCGCCGCACCAGCGGTCGAGTATCCATGAAGGGCGATTCATGGCAGGAATATCTCCGCGTTGTGAGAAATCGAACAGATCGTTTCCTGCAGTTCCCTGGAGAAACAGGTTGACGTCGAACCCTTTCCATTCTGCGCCGATAGTAAGACCGAAAGTCCAATCCGGCATGCCTTTTCCTGTTTTTGTTCTGTCTTCATCATCAACGGCGCCGTCTTTATTCGTATCGATAAAACGGACGTCGCCCGGCTTTGCCTTTGGTTGAAGCTTTTCTCCGTGGTCGTTTACGTAAGCGTCAATATCCGCTTGATTTTGAAAAATACCATTCGTTTTCATTCCGTAAAAGAATGGCCATACTTCGCCGTTCTCGCCGCGCACATAGCTACCTACGCCTGAAGCTCCGGCGCTTTCATAAGTCGTCTCTCCGGAAGCGTTGCCCAGATTTATCAGTTTGTTTTTCAGGTAAGAAGCATTGGCATTGATCCGGTAACTGAAATCCCGGGTATCGCTTTTCCATCCTACTTCGAACTCAAACCCCTGATTTTCCATTTTTCCGGCATTACTCATCGGAGCGCTCTGCCCGACATAGCTTGGTATAGGCTTATCCATTAACATTCCGTTGGTTACTTTCTTGAAGTAATCAAAACCTAAGTTTAAACGATTATTCAGGAAGCGTGCGTCAAAACCCAGGTCGGTCTGTTCGGACTCTTCCCATTTGATATCTGCATTTGCGAGTGCGGCAGGCGATGTTCCGTATTGCATGGTTCCTCCTTTACTGTTATCTTTTACGCTGTAGCCGCCGCCGAAATAATAGTTTTGTCCGCCATCCATCAGGGACGTGTAGCGGAAATTACCGATTTTTTCGTTACCGTTTGTACCCCAACTAAAACGAAGTTTGAATGAATCAAACCAATTGGGGCGGATCTCCTGCATAAACTCTTCGTTCAGAACATTCCAGCCGACTGATACGGCAGGGAATGTGGCCCATTTGTGATTGGCGCCGAAATGAGAAGAACCGTCATGACGTAACGTGAGCTGTAGCATGTAACGTTCGGCATAATTGTAGTCAATACGTCCGAAATAAGAAGCTAGCGCTTCGAAATCGAATCCGTCCGTTCCTCCGGAAACGCGTTCGTCGTCACGGCTTCCTGTAGCAGAGTTTATGTTTGCTTTATTCGGATCGGTTTCCAGTAAGTTGTAGTCGTCGCCTGAAAGCTTACGAACGGAATATTTACTGGCAGATTGTCCTAATACGACTGTCAGGTTATGACTTTGGGCGAAAGTCTTGTTATAGGTGAATACATTTTCTACCTGCCACCTGAATCCGCGATTCATGGAACTGTTGACCCAACTCTGGTCGTTTTTCTTCATTGATCCCATGTAATATTTCATACCATAGCCGTCGGATCCCCAGAATGCGAGGTCGGCGCCGTAGCTGCTTTTGAATTTCAATCCCGTAATGATATCTAATTCAGCCCAGAATGAGGCTACAAATTTATCTTCGTTATTAATTGTATTTGTGGGCGAAAGAAGTTGAGCTACAGGGTTGGCAAGCTCCTGATAACCTGCCGGCGGCAGACTTAATACCCGGTCGCCATTTGTTACGGCTGCGGGATTTGCCGCCAGTATTTTCCGCCCCTCTTCTTGCGTGGCATAAACGCTTACAAGCGGAGAGAATGATACGGCGCTACCGAGAATGGAGCCATATTCCGAGTTGGTTTCAATGCCGCTGCTTTTACCTCTCGAATATCCGATATTTACTCCTGCAATTAATTGGTTGAGAAAGTTGCGTTTCTTGTCTTCGAAAATGGTATAAGTCGAGTTTGAGCGAAGGCTCCAGCGCTCGTAATTTGATTTGCCGTAATTTCCACCTACAATACCTTCCTGATCAAAATATCCCAAAGACAGGAAATATTGCGCCTTGTCGCCGCCTCCGCTTACGCTTACCTGATGTTGTCGAACAGGGGCGTCATAATTGAATGTTTCGTCCTGCCAGTCGGTACCTTTTCCGGCTGCATCAATTTCGGCTTGCGTATATAACGGCGAATTGCCGTCGTTCACCTGCGATTCGTTCATGATGACCATATACTCCTTTCCATTGAGCACGGCTTTTTTCTTCCATGGATTTTGCCATCCGTAGCTGAAGTTGTAGTTGATTGAAGTTTTTTCCGATTTACCGGATTTTGTTGTAACTAAAACGACTCCGTTGGCTGCACGCGCTCCGTAGATGGCTGCCGAAGCGGCGTCCTTCAGAATCTCTACCGACGCGATATCCACAGGGTTCAGATAATTTATTCCGCCATCCACGGGCATCCCATCGACGATGAAGAGAGGATCGGAATTATTTACCGTTCCTATACCGCGGATACGGATTTTGGAATCGGATCCCGGCTGGCCGGAACTCTGGGTGATCTGGACGCCGGAAACTTTTCCTTTCAGGGCGTCTTCTATACGCGACGGTTTGGTCGCATTCAGTTCGTCTGCGCTTACACGGCTTATGGCCGCAGTAACAACGCTTTTTTTCTGAACGCCGTAGCCTATTACAATAATTTCGTCGAGGATTTCGGTATCCTCCTCCAGAACGAAATACAAGGGCGTATTTCCCATACTTCCCGAAACGCTTTTTGCTTGCGTGATGTATCCTATAAATGAAACCTGAATGGTTGCGCCTTCATTTACGTTGCTCAATTCAAAATTTCCGTCTATGTCCGTAATGATACCGTTTGTTGTACCTGTTACGGAAACATTTGCGCCTGTAAGAGGATCTCCAAAAGCATCCTTCACATTTCCTTTCACGGTTAGTTGCTGGGCATATGCGCCGATAGAAAAGAACAATAATAATGTCAAAACAGAGAATAATCTGCCGACATTCGTTTGTCCTGAAGTGTTTTTCATACAATTGTTATTTAAAGTTAGTACTCGAAAAATAGTCGAAATCAATTTTTAACTTTATTCGACTTTGCAAATATAGATGAAGTTTTGACCGGCGATATCCGGTAGTAAGTAATGGAAGTAAGTTCTTCTTTTTTGTAAATATATTATAGATAGGTTCTTATTGTTTTTATTTGGTTTGATAAAGTAAACTTTGAACGAATTGACAGGAGGTAAAAATGTATATTCTCTTTAAAAAAGAAGGGCGGAAATGTATATTTTGTATTTATTTGTTTTACTCTTGAATTTTACCAAGAGATTTAACAAGATCGGCAAATTTTTCTTTTGGAACAATCGCTTTGTTTCTTGTTTTGAGACGGTAATTATATACTGTTTGCGTCGAGCAGTGAAGAAATTCCGCTATTTTGACGCTGCTGTCAATACCCAGGCGAACCAATGCATAGATGCGAAGTTCGGCGCTCAGGAGTTCTCCGTCTTTCAGAAGAAAACGTTTATCCGGATGCAACAGCCTGTTAAAATCGTTGACAAAATCCGGGTAAAGATTCAGGAATATAGCGTCAAAGTTATGATAAAACTCTTTTAACTCGTTCTGCGCCATGGTTGGTATATCGGTTAACGTTTTAATGTCTTCGATTTTGTTTGTTTTTATTTTCCGGTTGATATTTTTGCGAAAGTCGTCCATTTTACTGATGTAACCGGAGCATATTGTAAATACGTAACCGATATATTCTTCTTTCACATAGTTTGATTCGCGAAGCCGGCTATTAGCCTCCTGCAATTGTTCATTCAGCAATTTTAATTTATTATTTACTTCGCTCAGTTGTTTATGCGCGTCGGATAGTTCGTTTACATGCTTGTTCAACAACTGATTCGCCTTATTTACTTCGCTTCTTGATTTCGATAACCACTTCATTTGCCGGGATATATAAATGATTGCAGCGATTAGGATGATAGACAGTATGCTGACAATAATCAGAAAAATCCGTAGACGCGCTTCCTGTTTCAGATTAATTTCCCGATAAGCCATATGAATGGCATTCTGGAGAGAGGAGATTCCGATTACGCGAATCCGGTTTCGATAAAGTTGCGCGTTTTGCAGGCAATAATTGATGTATGTATAGGCGCGGTCGATATCCCCTAAATCATATACTGCAATAGCAAGTTCTTCCAGGGAGGCAATGTCTTTATTTGCGGTTTTTACATCCGCCATGGCAGAATAGGCGATGTACTTCAGGAAGTCGTCAGGATTACCCATTTCGCGTGATATAACGGCCAGGACATAGGCATTCATCGCATCTAAGCGCGAGTCAAGACCGGAATTTAAAACGGCTTTTTCCAGTTCGCTTTTTACCTCGTAAACGCCTGAAGCGCCGATTTGCCTCCAGCCTTCATGCCATAAATAATAGGGGTCGTCTTTCGTTATCGTATTGAAGATAGAGTCTTTGTAGCTTTCTTCTTTTGTCAGATAATAATCTCGGATGTGCCCGTTTTCACCTGAATACTGCCCGAAATGTGAATACAGGTATATCATTTGCCTGTAATATTCGGTTTTCAGCAATGGGCTTAGTTCGTTTAAGGAAATTTCGTTCATAATATCCAACGCTTCTTTGAGCATACCTGTGGCAGATAGGATGAATGATTTTTTAGTCATCCATTCCGCTTCCCCCTCTTTTTTGTCGAGTTCTTTTGATAACCGGATATTTTGTTCTGCATAATACAAAGCCGAATCTGCATTATAGACGAAAAATTCGTCATAGAACGCTTTGTTTATCCAATATTGTTCTTCTGTCGTACGAATGTTCCGGATTCTTTTTCTCAACAACCCGATTCTGTCTTCTTTTTCTTTTATGAAAAAATCTTTGTTTTCTATCAGGGAGTCCAGTTTTAGCAAAAGGGATTCGATTTCCGGTTTATAAGAAACTGCGGATAATATCTGTGCCGGTATTATCATTATTGTTCCAATAAAGAGAAGTTTTTTTACACCTGTTTTCATATTGTCGCTTTTTAGCAAAGCGCAAATATAAGTCAATAAATTAATATATCGTTACATTCGCTCGATGGCTTTTTGCATTCCGTCTATTTCTGCAAGTCCTTTTAGTCTTCCGTACAAAGGGTATCCGGGATTTGCCTTTCGCTGGAAATCGCCTAATATGCGTATGCCGTGATCGGGGCGGAAAGGCATGCGGAAATCCTTACGTCCCTGATGCTTTCTTCTTTTTTGCTCTTCAAGCAAAACTTTTATTACGGAAAACATGTCGACATTGCCTGATAAATGTCCCGATTCGTAAAAACTCAGTCCTTCGAGTGTCCGGGTATTGCGTAAATGAATAAAATGGATATGCGAAGCAAGTTTGCGCGCCATTTCCGTGATATTGTTATCTTTTCGCGCAGAAAGAGAACCCGTACAGAAAGTGATTCCGTTTGATAGAGATTGATACTGGTCAATAATCCACAGAAAGTCATCGATCGTACTGGCTATACGCGGCAGTCCGAGTAATGGAAACGGCGGGTCGTCTGCATGTATACATAGGTGAATGCCACATTCTTCGGCGGTAGGAATGACGTCTTTCAGGAATAGCGAAAGATGCTCTCTCAGTTTTTCCTTATTTATATTTTTGTATGTATCAAGGTAATTCAAAAACTGTTGTTTATAATCAGGGGCGTCTGCGTCGACCGCGCCGTTAATGAAAGCTTGTGTAACGACAATGATGTTGCAGGCCAGTTCTTCTTTTTGCTCCTCCGAAAGGGATGAGTATATATTTTTCGCTTTTTGCAGGATTATTTCGTTGTAGTCCTTTTCTGCATCCGGGCGTTTGAGTATGTAGACGTCGAAGGCCGCGAAAGCAGGATAGTCAAATAACATGGATTCTCCTCCCCGGTCGTTTACATAATGCAGGTTTGTGCGCGCCCAGTCCAGTACCGGCATAAAGTTATAACAAACAGCGTCTATTTCGCATTCGCCCAGATTGCAAAGCGATTGCCTGTAGTTATCGATGAGTCGTTGATAATCGGGCGAGTGAGTTTTTATACCTTCGGATACCGGAAGACTTTCTACTACGCTCCAGCGCATACCGTGCTTTTCAATTTCTTCTTTTACTTTCCGGATTTCTTCAACGGGCCAGACTTTACCTGCCGGAATAGAATGAAGCGCCGTGACGACTCCTTCTATACCCATCTGTTTCAAATCTTCTAATGTAACAGAGTCGTTTGCTCCGAACCATCTCCATGTTTTTTCGAGCGCCATAATTGTGATAATAAGTATTTATTGAACGAATATGATGCATACAGGCTGATCAACCGGTATGGTTTTACCGGAATCCATAAGCAGGCCTGTCTGTTTATCTATCTTAAGAATCCGGATGACGCCGTCGTCTTTGCATGCGACGAGCATCAGGTTCCCATCCGGAGTGATTGCAAAGTTTCTGGGATGTTTGCCTGTTTCATGATATCCGATACGTTTTAAAGCGCCATCCTCGTTGACTCCGAAAATTACGATCCGGTCTCCTTTTAACCGCGTGGAAGCGTACAAAAATTTTTCATCATCCGAAAGGCGTATATCGGCGCCGCCTTCTGCGTAATAAGTATCGGCGAGTACGGATTGCCGCTTTGTTAAATTATTTTCCATATCAACAGAAAATACGGTTACCATTCCGGATAATTCGTTGATAAGATAAGCGTGCGTACCTTTTTTATTGAAAATCAGATGACGGGGTCCTGAACCGGGTTCCAGTTCAACAACGGATGATTTCCTGTAAACGGAAGACAGGTCGTTTGTCCCGTTCGTTAAAGGAGCGACTTCAATTTTATAAATTTTATCGGTTCCTAAGTCGGTTGTAAACAAGGCCTTTTTATCAGGCGTTTGAGCAATACAATGAATATGTGGTTTTGTCTGGCGTACCGGATTTTTTCCGTGTCCTTCGTATTGAAGTAATACTTGTTGATCCGTCAGGCTACCGTCCGCATCAATTCCGATGAAAGATACGGAACCGCCGGTATAGTTTGCCGTTGTTACGGATTTTGTGGATTCATTATAGGTGATGAAACAGGGATCTGCCCCGACCTGTTTTTTATTTATGAACCGTAATGTTCCCGCTCCCTTGTCGAAAGCAAAAGCGCTGACCGTCGAATGATCTCCGGACTCGCTCACTGCATAGATATATCCGGCGTCGGGCGAGACTGTCAGGTATGACGGGTTATCAATGACAGCGCAGCTTAAAGGTTGAGCCGTAAGATCGCCGGCGTTAAATTTGTATGTGTAGATTCCTTCACTGCTGCCGCTTGTATAGGTTCCGACAATCATCGTCAAGTTGAGCGAATCTGTGTGTTCGCGTTCAAATTCCCTGAAAGCAATGCGCCGGCGTTTCCATGTATACGTAAAATCACGCGAACCAGTATTTTTTATCTTATCCGGTTCTCCGTTATCTGCATAAATGAAAATATTAAAAGATAAAAACAGTGTAAGTAAGAATGCTCTTTTCATGTGTAAATTATCTAATTTTTAACACTTAGGTAACATGGAACTCACAGCATGTTCATAACTCTTTGGCGCAAGCCGTTTTGCATGTTCGTTTCATGCTACATTTTATATCCGACAACAATTTATATCCGACAACAATTTTCGTTGCAAATATAATGCTTTTTTTAATACAAACAAGGGCAAAAACTTCAAACTTGACGGCAAAAACGCCGAACAACTGGCTGCAAAGGCAATCAAAAAACTTTTACCGCTGACAGCAATTCAGGGAGAAATTATCTATTAATTCAATTAATTGAAAATAAATCCATTGAAAGAGGCGGTAAAAATAAAAATCCCGGCTAAATTTGTAACCGAAACGTGGTGGAGGAGGGACGTCAGCCCCTAATTCATTGAAAAATTATTATACCCTGCTGCAGATCGCCCATGTTATCAATCAGCTTGCCGAAAAAAGCAGAGTTTAGTGTACTCCTGCACAGGCAGACGGCTTTTTGCCTCTCAATAATTCCGACCGGACTCGTTACCTGATTTTTTTTCTCCTTGAATCGCTGTTATTTTAATTAAAGAAGAACGACCTTTGGCGACAGGCTTGAACTTTGCATCGTTTCTATCTGTTTTTTCACCTATGTTTTTCTTATAAACGCTTTCGACAAAATCTTTTATGGAATCTATGTACTCTTTCTTGTCATCCATTGCGATAGTCACATATTCAGATTCGTCACTTCCGCTGTACTTGACAATAAATTCAGTTCTGTTATCTCTCACAAACGTAAATTGCAGCTGCTTTAAGAAGT
>JAIROL010000039.1 GCA_031257565.1 Tannerella sp.
CGAGATTATCTGAATATGGATAAACAAAGCAGATACGATATAGATACGCTTTATAAAACATATGTAAATACATTATTTTCATATGCATTAAGTCTTGGATTTGACAGGGATACTTCGATGGATGCTATTCATGATGTGTTCTGCAAATTGTGTCTTGATGAAAAACTTTTAAAAAATGTCGGAAATATCCGTTTTTATCTTCTGCGCGCTTTAAAAAATCACCTGATCAATATTCATAAACAAAGGAAAATCGTGACCGAATTATCGCTGGGTTCTTTCGATCGCGAGACAGAAGAAGTCCCTTTTACCATTAACGTGACGATTGAGGATGAGTTAATTGAAAAAGAAGAAGATGAAGAAATTCGCATCAGAATAACCCGTATGTTGGAGAAACTTTCTGACAGGCAACGGAAAATCATCTATCTTCGGTATACGGAAGGATGCGAATATGAAGAAATCTCCCGATTAATGCATATTTCTGTTTCAAGTTGCAGAAAACTTATCCATAAGGCGATAGTTAAATTAAAAAAAAATGTTTTTTTGTCCCTGCTTAATTAATAAATTATATCTGTAGCGTGTTTTTTTGAAAAAAAAGAGGGAATAAAAAAGCATGTTTGTTGTCTTATAATATAGAGGCCTGTCTGAAAAGAGAGGCAGTATGGTAATATATGATGAAAAAAGATATAAAAGACTTCCTGAAAGACGCCGATTTTATTCTCTGGCGATTAACCGGCGATAGCGGACTGGATAAATATTGGGCAGACTATATCGGACAGCATCCCGGATTGGAAGAAGATTTTGACGCAGCTATCCATCTATTTTCCAGCATTAAACTAGAACATGAAAAATTAACGGAAAATGAATATCTTCACCTGAAGGAACGGATTCTTCATTCGGTTTCGCAGAAAAAAAAGAAAAAACGCGTTTCTCTTTTTATCCGGTATGCCACAGCCGCATGTATTGCTTTGATAGCGGGCTTTTCTGTATTTTATTTTACGGGTAACCGGGAAGATAAAAAGATGTTGGCAATGAATCAAATGATTGTCGGAGAAAATCTGGAGGAGGAAGATATTTATCTGATTACGGATTCGGAAACGACTTCGTTCTCACAGGATGTTGTTGTAAAAATTGACAAAAAGGGCTCGGCAATCATGCAGGATGCAAATGGAGAAAAAACGGCTCGCATTGACGTCGGAAAAACAGAAATGAATCAACTGATTGTGCCCTATGGAAAACGTTCCCAAGTGGAGTTTTCCGACGGAACGAAAGTTTGGATTAATTCCGGTTCAGCGCTGAAATTTCCTTCTTCATTTAAAGGAAAAACCCGTGAAGTGACTCTGAGCGGCGAAATGTATGTCGAAGTAGCCAAAGATAATAGCAGACCATTTTTTGTGAATACGCCGGATTTTCAGGTTAAGGTTTACGGAACCAAATTCAATATATCTTCGTATGGAAGTATGGAAATTCAATCCATCGTACTGGTGGAAGGGAGCGTAAGCGTCAAAGGAACTGCGCAGGAGGAAACGTTTATGGAACCTGATGAAAGGCTTGTTTTGCGGAATAATAGAATGGAAAAAAGCAGAGTAGACGTTGCTGAATATATAAGCTGGAAAGACGGATACCTGCAACTGAATAAGACGCCAATTGCCGACGTATTGAAGCGGATAGAACGGTATTATAACCTTTCGTTCAATATTCAGGAAGAATTGGATTTGTCGTCTAAGACGTGTTCCGGTAAAATTTATCTGTCAGATAATCTGGATAATGTAATGAAAGCCATTTCGCTGCTATCTGCTACCCAATATGAGCGTGATGATAAAAAGATATATATTCATATTAACTTTTAAAAACAATATAGCCTATGAAAATAGTAAAGATGACTTGGCAATGTAATAATCGGTTGATACTGCGAATATCGTCCGGTTAAGAGAACTAAATTACTGATGTATTACTAATTATTAAAGTCAATTATTTATGAAAGATTTTTTTTCTGAGGCGCTCCGATTGCCTCATATTAATGGACATTTATTCAGAAAAATGAAAGGTTCGTTTATATTGCTTTTATTGAGCGTCTGTGCGGTTCTTGCTGAAAATACGCATTCTCAAGAGACGAAAGTCTCTCTGCATGTGGCAGAGACGTCAATTAAGGAGATTATCCATGAAATAGAACGGACCACAAATTATGTCTTTGTATTATCTGATCAGGTAGAGGCTGAAGTTGATAAAAAGGTAAATGTTAATACGGACGGGATGCCCCTGTCGGACATATTAGACAAGATTTTGGCAGGAACACAACTGTCTTATAACATAATCGATAAGCAAGTGGTTGTTTATGCAGATAAAACAAAGAAAGTTCATCTGCCGGAAAAAGAACCGGACGTCGCCGTCGTCCAACAGCCGGCTAAAATTAAAATAACAGGAATTATAATGGATACGCATGGATATCCTCTTATCAGCGCAAATGTCATTGAGATTGGCACGACGAACGGCGTGGCGGCAGATATGAATGGAGGATATACGATAAGCGTTTCTCCGGGCGCAACTTTACGATTTAGTTATCTTGGCTATAAGACAAAAGAGGCGCCTGTCGGAAATGATAATGTCCTGAACGTAGAACTGGAAGAAGACCAGGAATCTTTAAATGAAGTGGTTGTCGTCGGTTATGGAACGCAGAAGAAAGTAAACATGACAGGTTCCGTTTCTTCAGTTAAGATGGATGCGCTTAGCGACCGTCCCGTAACGAATGTTACCAATGTATTGGCTGGTTTAGCGGCAGGCTTGTCAATTAGCAACAGCGGCGGTAATACGCCTGGTTTCGAATCGAAAACGATCCGCATCCGCGGTCAAGGTACGTTGAATGATTCCAGTCCCCTCATCGTCATTGACGGTTCGACAGGCGCTGCGCTCAGCGACATTAATCCTCAAGACGTCGAAGCTATTTCGATATTGAAAGATGCCGCATCGTCGGCTATCTACGGTTCCCGGGCGGCTAACGGCGTGATCCTGATTACCACCAGGAAAGGTATGGACGGTTCTGCCAGAATTACCTATAGTGGAAATGTTTCGCTCGAAACCGTTGCCAAACGCCTCAATCTTGTCACCGATTATGCCGACTTCATGGAGATCCAGAACGCCGGTTTGATAGCTAACGGTCAGGCAGCCCGTTTCTCACAGGGAAAAATCGACGAATGGCGCAATGATGCGGGTAAAAATCCTACGGTGTATCCCAATACAGATTGGCAAGATCATATCTATCGCAATCCTTCGGTTGTTCAAAACCACACGATCTCGGCTATAGGCGGATCCGGGACAATCCGCTACAATCTGTCTTTCGGTTATACCAATAATCCGGGTATGGTTTATCATACGGATTATGAACGCTATCAGTTACGCTCCAATATTGACGTCGATATCAAACCCTGGTTGACGGTCGGCGCCAATCTGTTCGGTTATATAGACATGAACGATCCTTCCGCCGACGTCGCTGCTGCCGGCGGCGACGTTATCTGGGGTTCAGGAGCATTCAATTCGGTACCCGGTATGACACTCTACGATCCTGAAACCGGACTCTATGGAGGTATTCAAAACCCGGAGGAGGAGAATGTCAGCAATTTTAATCCTTATCGTCGTATGTGGTTTTACAAAAGCGAATTTCCTACCAGAACACGTCGTTCTGTGGCCAAGATGTATGGTCGCCTTAGG
>JAIROL010000091.1 GCA_031257565.1 Tannerella sp.
AAAAAATGTACACATGAAACGAACATGCAAAACGGCTTGCGCCAAAGAGTTATGAACATGCTGTGAGTTCTATGTTACCGAAATGTTAAAAAATAAATAATGTACACATGAAACGAACATGCAATCAAGCCTGCCATTGCAGGTCTTTTCACGCAAGCGGAAAGTTTTTTATACTACTGATTCTTACGGTATGCGCGTCGTTAGCCGGCATCGCGAAAAAAAATCCGGATAAGTTATTTTACAATCATCCGTTTGCGCCTTCGGAAGGTTATGTGAGCAAAATAGAGCAAAGTGTTCGAAAGGAGATTTGCCTCAATGGATGGTGGGATTTTCAACCAGTTGCCCTTCCTGTCGGTTATCAACAGGGGAAGGGTATTGCGCCCGATTTGCATCAACCCAATGACGCAGGTTGGGAGAAGGTGAAAATTAAAATACCCAGTCCATGGAATATCAATTCATTTGCAAACAGAGGTTTGGAGGGGCCCGATCATCGTAATTATCCATCCTACCCTCAAGCATGGGAAAATGTAAAAATGGCTTGGATGCGGAAAATAATAACGATCCCTTCCGATTGGAACAATCATAAGATTGTGATTCATTTTGAAGCTGTTGCGGGATATTCCGAAGTATATGTAAATGGACGCAAAGTAACGGAAAATTTCGATTTATTTCTCCCTTTCGACGCCGACGTCACTCCATTTGTAAAACCGGGGAAAACAGCCGAGATTTGGGTCGGCATTCGCAGTCAGTCCCTTTTCGAGGATAATTCTACCAAAGGGCGACGAATTGTACCCGCTGGATCCATGTGGGGATATCACGTGAACGGAATCTGGCAGGACGTATTTTTAGTCGCTATTCCGAAAATCAATATTAGCAGCCTATATATCAAACCATTAGTTTCTCAAAATTACTTGGAGTTAGCGATTACGATTGAAAATACGACTTCCGAAACAGTAGCGTTTACCTTATTCGGGGATATTCGAGAATGGATTAATAAAGCCGGTACAACGGTTCATACGGCCCCGGTTCCTAACTGGGATTTGGCAGGTCTTCCTGCATTGACTGTTCCGTCGCAAAAATTAAAACTTCAGCCGGGCATTACGCAAACAGCCATCCGGATTCCGATTCGGAAAGACGAACTCAATTACTGGTCTCCGGAATTTCCGAATCTTTACGGATTGACCTTGAAATTAGGGACGGACAAGCTGATAACGGACATCAAATACGAACGTTTCGGTTGGAGAGAATGGACATTCGATGGAACAAAACAACTTCTCAACGGCAAAGAGATCCAACTAAAAGGCGATTCATGGCATTTTATGGGTATTCCTCAATTGACCCGGAGGTATGCATGGGCATGGTTTACTGCGATTAAAGACGCCAATGCCAATGCTGTTCGCCCTCACGCGCAGGTTTATCCTCGCTTTTACTTTGACGTGGCTGATGAAATGGGGATATGTATTTTGGCGGAAACCGCGAATTGGGCCAGCGACGGCGGTCCGAAAATGGATTCCAAATCTTTTTGGGAAAACTCTAAAGATCATATCCGTCGAATGGTTCTTCGCGACAGAAATCATCCTTCCGTATTCGGATGGAGCATCAGTAACGAGAATAAGCCGGTCATCCTGAACGTATTTAACAAACCGGAATGGATGGAGTATCAGATACAGGCCTGGAAAGACTGGCGCGACATTGTGAGAGAAAACGACTCCACTCGTCCATGGATTTCCGCCGATGGCGAAGATGATGGCGACGGAATTCTACCGGCAACCGTGGGCCACTACGGTGATAAAAACGCCATAAAGCGATGGCGTGAAATCGGAAAACCGTGGGGTATCGGCGAGCAAAGCATGGCTTACTACGGAACGCCCGAACAGGTTTCGAAATACAATGGCGAACGCGCTTACGAATCTCAGCAAGGCAGAATGGAAGGTTTGGCTTATGAATGTTACGATCTGATTGTCCGGCAACGTATCCATGGCGCTTCCTATGTTTCTGTTTTTAATATTGCCTGGTATGCGCTTCAACCGCTCCCTTTCGGCAAAAAAGATCTGTCTTCTACTCCCTCTTTGGATGATGGCATCCATTTCGGGCCTTATAAAGAAGGAGTTCCGGGCGTTCAACCTGAGCGAATGGGCGCGTATTGCTCCACGTTCAATCCGGGATATGACCCCGCATTACCGCTGTATAGAACCTGGCCAATGTTCGATGCGATCAAAGCCGCTAACGCAGGCGATGCGCCTGCCTGGTCTAAATGGGCAGAAATGCCGGAAAAAACAACTGAAATCAAAGCCGCTCATGAAAAAAAATATACCGAACTGCTTTTCATTGGCGAAAATAATAGCTCCGTGAAGCAATTGTTTGAAAAACATGGAATTGTCTTTGTATCAAAACCTAAAAAACCTAAAAAAACTGATAAGACTTTAATTCTATTGGATGGAAACTATTCTCCCAACGCCAATGAAATAGCTTTGATTCAAAGCTACCTGAATGAAGGAACAGACATTTGGATTTGGTCGCCGATTCCGAAAACGGCCGGCGCTTACAGGCCTTTCTTGCCGGATACGCTCATTTTGAAAGAACGTAAAGCCTCCTCTTTCATTCCTGAACGCAAATCCTGGTTGAGGAACACTTTAAATTCCGATTTCTATTTCTGCGAAATTCAAACCGAAGAAGTTTCTCAATATGCTATGTTCGGAACCTTAGTCGACGAAGGCGAAATTTTGTTGAGCGCTTGCAATACCAATTGGAAGAAATGGAACAAGCGTCCGGAAGAGCTGAAAACCGCGGCTTTGCTCCGCAGTGAAAACGAAGCGCAAGACGCCAATGCCGTGTTCGTGAAATATCCGACTAAGAATGCAACATTCTATATAAGCGCTTTATCCGACTTTACAGCTTCAGAAAAAGGCTATAAAACCTTGGATAAAATTTTATGCGGCGCCGGTATTCCGACTAATGGGAGAAAACTCTCCGAATCGTTAATTGATGCGCAAGGAAATGTGAATCTCTCCGATCTTTTTGTAAGCAATCGGAACAACAGGAATAACTACCGCTTTTGGTTATGGAGTCCTCGTCCATTGGATGATTTACTGGTCGAACCCGATATGCCCAAATTGGATATTGTTTTGACGGATAATGAGGCAATTCTCCGGTTGAATGGAAAACGATTAAACGATTATCAGTCGATTCCACTGAAACAGGGATGGAATCAATTGGAAATCAGCGTTCCTCTCAAAAACAATCTGTCCGGAATCCGGTTTGTTTGTGCGAATGTGAACAATTTCGTGACGCAACTGAAGACATCGTTTGATAAAGATGGGCGCCGGACGGAGGTAAAGAAATGATGTAGAAGCGACAATTAATTAAAGCAGAAGCAACCTGTCCGAAAAATCACAAAAGGCTTGAATTGACAATACGCCTTAGCTCAGACGCCGCCTCTCTGGGTAAGTCCGCAGACATTATTGCAGACACAACAGATATACCGTCTGCTCCTGCATTTATCACCTCGGCAGCATTTTTTATTTATTTCACCTATGGCAACGCTCGGATGCCCGGATATCTTACTGATTTCACGAACTCTCTTACAAGAGCTAAATCCCGCTCTAGAAAATTTATGTCGATCATAATTCCTTTTTATCTTCAATTATTTTGTAAGTACCTGCGTTTCCGACAAGAATTCACTTATTTTTATGCGCCACAAAAAAACAAAGTCTTGCGCGATAAAA
>JAIROL010000163.1 GCA_031257565.1 Tannerella sp.
TTTGTTTACTTTTTAGCTTAATTACCTCAAAGATAACAAATTATATTTAATTTACAACCACTTGCTTTTATTTTTTTTGGCTTCTATACCTCTTTTTTTTAGGCTGGGAAACTTGAGTAAATATAAGATTAAATAAATATTTTTACGTATGAAAAAATGCATGATATTCTTTCTTTTGCTTTGTATGGCGCCCGTTTCGCAGGCGCAAGACGTAATGCGCCTTATCAGCGAGGTGAACGACCGGCGGCAAACGTCCCATCCCGAACCGGATAATGCCTTTTGGCACAATGCCGCCTATCATACCGGCAATATGGCTGCATACGAAGTAACCGGCGAGGAGCGTTACCGCGCTTATTCCGAACGATGGGCAGACCATAACCTGTGGCAAGGCGCTAAATCGGAAAACAAATCACAATGGGAATACCGCTACGGCGAAACCGACGAACAAGCGTTGTTTGGCGACGGGCAGACCTGTTTACGGACATGTATCGGGGCGTTTTATCCGGGCAAAATATGGAAAGACAACAACGGCGTGCATATCAATGCACACGGAGGCGGAATCCTTTATCACGAAGGGAAATATTACTGGTTCGGCGAACACAAAGGCGAACGCTCGAACTCGGCGTATGTGGGCGTAACCTGCTATTCGTCCGATAATCTTTATAATTGGGCGTATGAAGGCGTGGCTTTACCGGTTGAAGAAGACGAACACAGCGATATCGTAGCCGGTTGCATCATCGAACGTCCCAAGGTGATTTACAACGCAAAGACGGGCAAGTTTGTCATGTATTTTCATCTCGAACTTAAAGACAAAGGTTATTCGGCGGCAAGAACGGGCGTTGCCGTTGCCGATAAGATAACGGGTCCTTACAGATATTTGAAATCCGCCCGTCCGAATGCCGGTCGCTATCCCGCAGATATGACGGAGGCGCAAACAAAAGCGACGGCAACGCCCGACGATTTCAAAGAGTGGTGGACCCCGGAATGGTATAAAGCCGTCGGCGACGGGATGTTTGTACGCCGCGATTTTGCCGGAGGACAGATGTCGCGCGACATGACCCTCTTTGTCGATGACGACGACAAAGCCTATCACATCTACGCTTCGGAAGAAAATCTGACGCTTCATATCGCCGAATTGTCGGACGATTACCTGAACTACACGGGGAAATATATCCGCATCGCTCCCGCCGGACACAACGAAGCGCCCGCCATTTTCAAGAAAAACGGAAAATATTTTATGATTACTTCCGGCTGTACGGGTTGGGATCCCAATGCGGCGCGACTGTTCACCGCCGGTAATATCAGGGGACCATGGACGGAACATCCCAATCCCTGCCGGGGAGAGGACGCCGGTCTGACCTTTCATTCGCAAAGTACATACATACTGCCCGTTGCGGGCAAAAAAGATGCATTCATCTTTATGGCCGACCGCTGGACGCCCGACCATCCGATAGACGGACGCTATGTCTGGCTGCCGGTCTGTTTTGAAAACGGCTTACCGGTTTTGAGATGGTATGACCGGTGGGACTTGAGCGCTTTCGACGAACACCCGAACGGCGCCGACCATATTTCCCCAAAGACCACACAATGAAGTTTTGAGTTATATTATGAAAGCAATAATTTTAATATGCAGTATGATTCATCATCAGGCTTGCAGCCGAAAAAGCCGGCGTCCTGACGCAGCAGCACGAGCGTCGTTTTCCGGTTATTTTCCGTTCGGGCAAAAATCAGTCCGGCAAACAGGTTCATTACATATTTAATTACAGCGCCGAAAGCCGGGGAATCCGCTATCCGTTTGCATCGGGGAAAGACTTGCTCTCGGGCGACAAAATAACGAACGGACAGGCCGTCGTAATAAACCCCTGGTATGTGAAAATTATAAAAGAATGAATAAAATGAAAAAGAATCTGTTATCCACAAAAACAATTATCCTGTTAACAGGATTTTTCAACGCCGGAATATGGCTTCCGGCAAGCGCTCTGAAAGCGGAAGAACCGAAAAACGCCTCAGCTTACCTGCTTACGTATTTTAAGGACGACACGCACAGTTTGTATTTCGCGTTAAGCGACGACGGCTACACGTTTACCGACGTCAATGACGGCAACCCGGTTATCGGCGGCGACACGATTGCGTTGCAAAAAGGTATCCGCGACCCGCATATAACACGCGGTCCCGACGGTGCATTTTACTTGGCAATGACCGATTTGCACATCTACGGCAAAGAAGCGGGCTATCGTTCTACAAAATGGGAACGCGACGAAAAATACGGCTGGGGCAATAATCGCGGCTTTGTGCTGATGAAATCGTTCGATCTGATTCACTGGACGCACAGTAATGTGCTCGTTCAAGACCTGTTTCCCGACCTCGATGTGGCTTGCGCCTGGGCGCCGCAAACCATCTACGACCCCGAAGAAGACAAAATGATGCTCTACTTCACTATGCGGCTCGGTGGAAACGGAAAAACAAAACTCTACTATGCCTACACGGATAATGATTTTACAACGCTGCTGACCCGTCCCCAGTTGCTTTTCAACTATCCCGATTCGACCGTTCAGGTTCTTGACGCGGATATTACGCCTCTGCCCGACGGACGTTTTTGCATGATGTACGTGGCGCAGGAAAATCCCGCCGGCATCAAAATGGCATTTTCCAACAAAATAAACAGCGGCTACGTCTATCGTCCCGGACATGTTGACTTTGAGCCGCGCTCGTGCGAAGCCCCCAACGTCTGGAAGCGTATCGGAGAAGACAAATGGACGCTGATGTACGATATTTTCAGCGTCAATCCGCACAACTTCGGTTTTGCCGAAACGACCGACTTTGAAACTTTTACCGGTCTCGGACATTTCGACGGAGGCTTGATGCGCCGGACAAATTTTTCCGTCCAGAAACACGGAGCGGTCATTCATCTGACAAAAGAAGAAGCCGGACGGTTGAAAGAATACTATAAGAATCAGACCACCTTTGTCCAGTGGGCAAAAACCCCGCCGATGGGCTGGAACTCATGGGACTGCTACGGTCCTACGGTCGAAGAACACGAAGTGAAAGCCAATGCCGATTATATGGCAGAACATTTAAAACCGTACGGGTGGGAATACATCGTAGTTGATATCCGCTGGTTTGTGGAAAACGACAAAGCCGGCGGATACAACCAAACCGACCCGCGCTATGTGATGGACGAATACGGACGCTACCTGCCCGCTGTCAACCGCTTCCCTTCGGCAGCCGGCAACATGGGATTTAAACCTCTTGCCGACTACATTCATTCCAGAGGTTTGAAATTCGGTATCCACATCATGCGCGGCATTCCCGGACAGGCGGTCGAAAAGAAGTTGCCAATTAAAGGAACATCTTACACCGCCGACCAGATTTATTCTGCCGAATTGCAATGCCGGTGGCTACAAGACAACTATACTATCCTCGACAAGCCCGGTGCGCAGGAATACTACAATTCCATCATTGAACTGTATGCCTCGTGGGAAGTGGATTTTCTTAAAATCGACGACCTTTCGATCCCTTATCACAAGAAGGAAATCGAGATGATACGCAAGGCCATAGACCGTTGCGGCAGACCCATCGTGTTGAGCATGTCGCCCGGAGAAACGCCGGTAAACGAAGCCGTGCATGCAAGTACGCATGCCAACATGTGGCGCATGGTGAACGACGTGTGGGACGAGTGGAAAGATGTAACACATCTGATGCGGGTAGCGCAAGACTGGTACCCCTATATCAACCCCACATGGCCCGATTGCGATATGATTCCGCTGGGTCGTATCTCTATCCGCGGCGAACGCGGCAAAGAGCGTATGACCCGCCTTACGCGTGACGAACAGTATTCGCTGATGACATTTTTCAGCATTTTCCGTTCCCCGCTGATGTTCGGCGGCGACTTGCCAAGTAATGACGAGTTTACTTTATCGCTCCTGACTAATGAGGATGTGCTGAAAATGCACCGCGAAAGTACGGAGGTCCGGCAACTGTTTCAGGAAAACGGAAAAGTAGCGGTTACCTCGCGCAACCCTGTATCCGGCGAAAAGTATTTAGCCGTGTTTAATATTTCCGACAATCCCGCCCCGACGACTATACAGGTTGATTTACAAAGCGTCGGAATAAACGGAAAATGCACGGTAAAGAATCTGTGGACGGGCGAAACAACGGATATTTCCGGCGAAACATTTTCAGTCAATCTTCGTCCCCATGCCTGCGGATTGTATATCTTCAAAGAAAAATAATTGATAACAAACAAAATATATTTGTATGAATTTTAATAGAAACGTCTTTTTTATGAAGTTGAATGTATAAAAGGCACATGGAGTGTCAGGGAATTGAAACGCCAAATGAACAGCCTTTACTATGAGAGGAGTGGTATGAGCCGGAACCCTGCCCTGTTGAGCAAATTGGTGCAAGAAAATAGCGAAGCGGGAAATATGCTTGATACGATTAAGTCGCCGTTTACCTTTGAGTTTTTAGTATTGAAGCCGAAGGAGGTTGTCTATGAATCGGATTTGGAACAAGCGCTAATTGAGCATTTGGAGGATTTCTTAATGGAACTCGGACACGGGTTTTGCTTTGAGGCGCGGCAGAAACGGA
>JAIROL010000202.1 GCA_031257565.1 Tannerella sp.
ACTCTGTTTATTCCATATTCTCTAATAAATACTCAAGAGAGGAAATTTTATCATTCGGATTATATAGAGCAAGATTATTTGGTTTTTGAACGAAAAAGAATTTTGGAGTATCATAATGATAATTCAATTGAAAATTCGGAAACGTTTAAGGTCGTAGAAAAGTGCTTAGATTTTATGCCGATAGAAAATATTTGAGAAATATACAGTGGTTACTGTATTGTTTCCCGGAAATTGATTACTTTTGCATCCGAGAGTTATTTATATATACATGAACGACAAATTAAAAAAATTCATCCCGCATCTGGCGGCAATAATCCTATTTCTTGGATTATCAGTGATTTATTTTTATCCTGCTGTATTAGAAGACAAAGAGCTTTTTCAGGGCGATCTAAGTAATATGGTCGGATGGGGGAAAGATTTAAGGGATTACCATGAAAAAACAGGAGACTATGCTTTCTGGTCCAATTCGATGTTCAGCGGAATGCCGGCAAATTACGTCTATATGCCTCCGTTCTTCAATATTTTCAACTATATCGGCGATGCATTCAGGCTAAAACTATCCATTTATCACATAGGAGTTCTTTTTATATACTTATTCGGATTTTATATCTTTCTCACATCCATCGGATGCAAACCCTTATTAAGTATTGTCGGCGCTGTCGCCTATGCATTTACTTCGTATAACCTGATCATCATTGAGGCCGGACACGTAAATAAAGGACTGGTAATGGCTACTATGGCGCCGATTATAGGAGGAATCATCCTGTGTTACAGGAAAAAATTTCTATTGGGAGGCCTTATCACATTGATTTTCACAGGTATTAATGTCGCTTCCGGCCATCAGCAGATCAGTTATTACCTGCTACTTGTCATCATCATCATGGCAATCGTATATCTGATATATGCCATAAAAGAGAAAACAATAAAGGATTATTTCAAATCATCCCTTATATTGTTATTTGCCGCCGCCTTAGCGCTTGCTCCCGCTTCAGGCTCATTAATTTCTACAGCTGATTACACGAAAGAGACGATGCGCGGAGAAGCCGTATTACAAAACAATGCGAAAGGGGAAAAAGAAAGTTCGGGACTTGGAATCGATTATGCATTTGCATGGAGCTACGGTAAAAGCGAAACAATGACGTTGCTCATTCCGAATTTTCTGGGAGCAAGTTCTTCTTATGACATTGGCGAAAACTCCGAGTATTATAACCTGTTGAAAAAAGCCGGCTACGGAGGGCAAGCAGCCCGGGCCAGCAAATATGCTCCGATGTATTGGGGAAACCAACCGTTCACAGGAGGACCTTCATACGCCGGCGCCATCGTATGTTTCCTTTTTGTACTGGGGCTTATTATTGTGAAAGGCCCTGAAAAGTGGTGGTTGTTGGGGGCAACCATTCTTTCCATTGTCATGGCATGGGGCAAAAATTTCGAAATCATAAACAATTTCCTCTTCTACCATCTTCCGCTGTACAACAAATTCCGCGTGCCGGCCATGGCGCTGGTAATAGCGGAAGTAACGATGGCGGCGCTGGCTATCCTTGCATTAAAAGAAATCTTTGACAGGAAAGAGAACCGGAAAATTTATCTCAAACCGGTTTCTATAGCGGCAGGGATAACAGGCGGGCTTTGCCTCGTTTTTGCGCTGTTCGGCAGTTCCCTGATGAGTTTTTCAGGGCCGGCAGATTCCCAGATCCAGAACCCCGAACTACTGGCGGCAGTCGTCTCCGACAGAAAAAACATGCTCGCATCGGATTCGTGGCGCTCATCCATTTTTATTGCACTCGCCGCAGGAGCGTTATGGTATTACATCAACAATCATTTAAAAACGTTCTATGTTATTGCGATCATTGGAGCGCTTATTTTTGCGGATCTATGGACCGTCGACAAACGGTTCCTCAATTACGACAGCTTTATTTCGAAACAAAAAGCAAAAGACGTCGCGCCGACAGACGCCGACCGGCAAATACTGCAGGACAAAGATCCTGATTACCGCGTCCTGAATCTTACTTCAAGCACATTCCAGGAATCAAGAACTTCTTTTTTCCATAAATCCGTAGGCGGATACAGTCCTGTCAAGCTACGTCGCTATCAGGATATTATTGATTATCATTTTGCCGGCGCCATCAATATGAATATACTTAATATGCTCAATGCCAGATACGTTATCGTCCCGGCGCAACAAGGCCGGCAAGTCGTACAAATGAATCCCGAAGCATTAGGAAATGCATGGTTTGTCAACGAGTTGAAATGGATGGATTCACCGGATCAGGAGATTGTCGCATTGAAAGACTTTAATCCTGCGCAAACAGCGATTATCAATAAAGAATGGCAAAGTACATTAAAAGGATGGGAATCATTACAACACGAAAAAGACAGCACAGCCTCCATCCGCCTGACGAACTATGCAAATCCCGGAAATATTTTCTATGAAAGCAGCAGTACAATGCCTCGCCTTGCCGTCTTCTCCGAAGTATTTTATAAAACATGGCACGCCTATATTGACGGACAGGAAGTTCCTTTGATACGCGTAAATTATATACTTCGCGGATTGGAAGTCCCTGCAGGCAATCACCATATCGAGTTCAAATGTATCGACGACGTTTATCTGCAAGGCGCAAACATTTCGAAAATATCGTCTATCATCGTAGGACTTATCATCCTCTGTCTATCAGGTTTTATCATCCGGACCTCAACTAAAAAGAACACAAAAACATATCCGGTATAAATGCGGCAATGCGACACAGATGGGCTTGCCGGCGATAAAAAGAAAAAATAAAATACTTGAGATATATTTTATCAGATGATCAATATATTTTAAAAAATACATATTTTCGAGCCTGTAAAAAATACATCCGGGAAAATCGTGCAAAATTTAAACTGTTATAACTACTTTCAATGTCAAAGAGCATTTTGATTGCAGGAGGAGCCGGATTTGTCGGCGCCAATCTGTCGTACCGGTTAAAATCTAAATATCCGGACCGGGAAATATTATCATTAGACAATCTCAAACGCAGAGGTTCCGAGTTAAATGTACCCTATCTGAATTCGATCGGGGTAAAGTTTATTCATGGAGACATCCGGAACAAGGAGGACCTTGTATTTGACAAACCAATTGATTTTATTATAGATGCGGCAGCGGAACCATCCGTTCTTGCCGGACTGGATGGAACGCCTGATTATTTGATCAATACAAATTTAAACGGCGCCATTCATTTGCTGAACCTGGCTAAAAAACACAATGCGGGATTTATATTTCTTTCCACCAGCCGTATATATCCGATTAAACTGCTGGAGAACCTGAATTATCACGAAAATGATTCCCGGTTTGAACTGGAGGAAGTACAGCCTGTCCGGGGATGCGGCAAAAACGGAATTGCAGAGACATTTCCGTTACAGGGTGCACGTTCTTTTTACGGCACAACCAAGCTGGCGTCCGAGCTTATACTTCAGGAATATGAAGCATTTTATGGATTAAAGGCTGTGATAAACCGTTGCGGAGTGATTGCCGGACCACGACAGATGGGAAAAGTAGACCAGGGAGTGGTGGTACTGTGGATGGCGCGCCATTTCTGGAAAAAGGAATTGTCGTATATCGGCTATAACGGTTCGGGGAAGCAGGTGCGTGATGTGATGCATATTGACGATTTATTTGATCTGGTTGATTACGAACTTGCGCATTTTACGGAAGTGGCGGGAAAAACATACAATGTCGGCGGAGGTCCGGACATCAGTTTTTCGCTGAAAGAATTAACCGGACACTGTGTTGAAATTACAGGAAACAAAGCGCCGGTAGAAAGGATATCGACAAACAGGACGGGAGACATTCCCATTTATATTACCGACCATTCGTCAGTAACGGAGGAAACAGGATGGAATCCACGCCGGAATCTGCAAACTATACTGACGGATATATATGAATGGATTAAAAAAGACGAAAAACAACTTAAAAATATATTGGCAGGATGAAAGTAGCAATTATAACAGGCGCCGCAGGATTAATCGGCAGCGAGGCAGTCTGCTTTTTTTCGCAGAAAGTGGATTTGGTGATCGGAATAGACAATGACATGCGTTCCCGGTTCTTTGGAAAAGAGGCTTCCACTTCATGGAATAAGAAGCTGCTGGAAGAATCTATCGGCAACTATAAACACTGTTCGATTGATATTCGAGACTTTGCAGGAGTAGAAAATATATTCAGGGAATATAACAGGGATATAGTCCTGGTGGTACATACTGCAGCTCAACCCAGTCATGACTGGGCAGCCCGGGAACCGTTGACGGATTTCGGAGTAAACGCAACAGGGACATCCAATCTGCTGGAATGTACCCGTTTGCACGCAAATTCCCGGGCTGTTTTCATATTTACCTCTACCAATAAAGTTTATGGAGATACGCCCAATGAATTGCCGCTGGAAGAGCTGGAAAACCGCTGGGAAATAGAGGAAACGCATCCATATTATAAAAATGGAATTGACGAGACGATGCGTATCGACCAATCGAAACATTCGCTTTTCGGAGCCTCGAAGGTAGCGGCAGATGTTTTGGCGCAGGAATACGGGCGTTATTTCGGACTTAACGCCGGCATATTCCGCGGCGGATGCCTGACCGGTCCACACCATTCGGGAACTGAACTGCACGGATTCCTGTCATACCTGATGAAATGTGCAATTACGGGAGACGAATACACAATCTTCGGCTATAAGGGAAAACAGGTCAGGGACAATATCCATTCATCGGATTTGATTAGCATGTTCTGGGAATTTTATCAACACCCCCGTCCGGGAGAAGTTTACAATGCCGGCGGCGGCCGTTTTTCCAACTGTTCAATGAAAGAAGCCATTGCACTGTGTGAAGAAATCACGGGGAAAAAGATGAACATAACATACAGCGAAACAAATCGCGCGGGCGACCATATCTGGTATATATCGGATTTATCCAAATTCCGGACGCACTACCCCGGATGGCGCTGGAAATATGACTTAAAAGCAACTGTAATGGAAATATATGATTCAATGAGTAAAAGGGTATGAATATGGAAATAGATGCTTTATATCATGTAAGATTTCAATACCGGGAAATTGAAAATAAAAGGAAACTATGGAAAATACTCTGCAAACATTATTTTTCCAAATATATAAATAAAAATGACTGCGTTTTGGATTTGGCGGCAGGATACTGTGAGTTTATAAACAATATCGAAGCCGCAGAAAAAATCGCCGTAGATATAAATCCCGACATAATGAACCATGCAGCTCCAGGCGTACGGGTTGTAAAAGCAAAATCATCCCAAATGGACAAAATAAAGCCAAATTCCGTGAATGTTGTTTTTATATCGAATTTTTTTGAGCATATCTCCAAAGAAGAAATAGTATTGACGCTAAACGAATGTAAAAGAATATTAACGGGAGGGGGTAAAATCATTATCCTGCAACCCAATATCAAATATGTCGGCGCAGCCTACTGGGATTTTTTTGACCATCATACGCCATTAACGGATAAAAGTATAAAGGAAGCGCTGGAATTAACCGGATTCCATGTAGATAAGACAATATCGAAATCCCTTCCCTATACAACTAAAAGTAAAATCCCGCAACTGTCGTGGCTGGTTAAATTATATATATATATGCCCATAGCGTGGAAAATTATGGGAAAACAATCATTGGTTATTGCAAAAAAGAAATAACAATGCAAAATTATCATGTGATGAAACTTTCCATAGTCATACCTGCATATAATGAACAAGATTGTATTGAAGATACGCTAATACGCCTCTCCAATACCCTTTCTTCGGAAAAAATTGACCATGAAATACTGGTCATAAACGATCATTCAAATGATAATACACCGGATATTCTGATCCGTATGGAATCGGAAATGCCGGTATTACGCCATATAACCAATGAGGGTACTAACGGTTTCGGCTACGCCGTACGTAAAGGATTGAATAATTTCACGGGCGATTGCGTTGCAGTTTTCATGGCGGACATGTCAGATGATCCGAATGATCTGGTTACTTTTTTTCGCCGGATGGAAAAAACGGATTGCGATGCGGTTTTCGGTACCCGGTGGAAAAAAGGAGGAAAAGTTTACGATTATCCGAAACATAAACTCTGGCTGAATCGCTTGGCAAATAATATCATCCGGTTGATGTTCCATATCAGGTATGATGATACAACCAATGCTTTCAAATTATATAAACGTAAAACAATGGAGGGCCTGCAGCCCTTTATCTCCCCCCATTTTAACCTGACGATCGAACTCCCCCTTAAAACGATTATACGGGGATATTCGTATGAAATATTACCAAACAGCTGGACAAACCGAAAAACGGGAAAATCAAATCTGAAAATAAGGGAAATGGGAACCCGTTACTTTTTTATTCTATTATATTGTTTAATAGAAAAATATTTTTCAAAAGGTGATTTCAATAAAAAATGGGATTAAGAATCAATGAAAAAGTCTTATAATATAATATTCGGAGTCCTTGCTGTAATTTTTACGGCATTTTATTTCATTTTAGTATATAAATTTACAATAAATATTCCGATAGTAGACGATTTTTCGGCAATACAAGACTTTTTATTGAAATTTGTGCAGTCGCCCTCCCTGAAAGAAAAATTCGACGCTATCTTCTCTCAGTTTGGGGTCCACAGGATCCTGTTCGCCAGATTAATGGTTTTATTTGTATATGTTTTTTCGGGGGGTATCAATTATTCCGCGTACATTCTTATTGGAAATATTTTAATGTTGGGCATGGCCTTTTTTATGTACCGGACAGTTACAAACAAGAAATTGGCGGGCATATGTCTACTCCTGCTTGTACTTGTATTTTTTAACGGCCAGAACATGGAAACTTCAACCTGGGCAATGGTCGGTATTGCAAATGCAGGAATACTCTTTATAGCGATGGCGTCTATGTATTGCCTGCTTAATACAAAAAAAAACTTGTTTTATTTTGGTCTGATATTATCCGTCGCGACCATCTTTTCCAATGGAGGCGGCATGTTCATCATACCTCCGGTTGCTATCGGCCTTTATTTGCAGAACAGGAAAAAAACAATGCTTTCCTTCCTGGGAATTGCAATGATATTTGTCTTTCTGTTTTTTTGTGACTATACGAAACACGAAAGAATCAGTATCGGACTTATCGATATCATAAAAAACATCCCTGTTCTGTTTAGTAACTTCCTCATCTTTATAGGGTTGAATTTCTGGATTCCGTCATATAAAATACTTTCCTTTTTGGCCGGCCTGTTCTGCATTTCCGTGTATATCGGAGGAATCCGGAAAAAATGGTATAAAAACGACCTGTTGATCTACGCCTTTTTAACCTTTTATTTTTTGTCGGCTATAGCGGCGTCCATCTCATGGCTAAGCACAGGAGTAGAAGGCGCCCTGAGGTATCGCATCTACTGCAGTCCAATCATAATATTAACCTTGTTTTTGATTATAAACAACATTAGAAATTTGCCCGGATACATTTACATGCTGCCTTTATTTTTTATTGTATTCAATTTATTTTCAACATTTTTATATGCTCAAAAAGAGCAAAAAAAGATGGAATGGAAAATGAAATCTGCTTATAACTGGCATTACAAAGGAACAGGCTTAGCTACATTTTCAGTTTCAGGAGAAGAAAATCATCTACGTGAAGTAGAAAAGCTAGGCTGGTATCACATGCCGGAATATAATTTATCAAATTATGCATCTACCATTTCCTCTTATGACTATCATTCCACCCCAAATAATACGGAAGACGTCTCATATCAGATAGAAAGTATAACAGAGAGTGGAGACTATTTATTAATAGAAGGCTGGGGATTCCTGAACAACAAATCCATGAATTTCAGTAATATTTTCATTGGACTGACAAATCAGGAACAATCTTATATTGTCAGTACTTTTGCTGAAAAAAGATACGACCTGAAAACGCTCGATATTCCTCTCGATCGCATCGAAAACTGTGGTTTTTTTGCCGTTATCGATAAAAAATCAATAGCTCCCGGAACATATCAGATTGTCATCAGCATAAAAAGAACATTTGAATTTAATCGTTACTACAATGAAAAAACAAAAGAAAATATTATCATACCCGAAGCGTAGATTATAATCATATTTTACGAGAACAGTCACTTGTGAAAAAAATGCACAATAAGCTATCAGTTAGCCTATTGTACGTAAGCTCCCGGTGAAGCGCGTATAAAAAAGAAGACTGCCTCCTTGCGCAGTTTGAGGCGTTGAAATATCCGGCAGAAGCAAATATCGTCAGTGCACTGACTTTTTTTACATGAAATTTGCCAATTGATAAACAATGGCTATCTTTATTCAGGAAATGAAGACAGGCGGCGTTTCGGCAATAAAAATAAGCAAGACTTATTTTGTATTACTCTCAACTTGCTCTATCTTTGCCCCAAAGAATATGTAGC
>JAIROL010000216.1 GCA_031257565.1 Tannerella sp.
GGCCAAAGACGACTGAATGGAACGCAGGCGGTTGATTTTCCGCAACCGCAAATCGCGGCTGTATAAACCAGACCCTTTCAGTTCGCCGACATTTTCGGCAATGCGGGCAACGAGGTCAATGGCTTTTGCGCTTATGGTGTATGTGGGAACGTTCATTTCAAATTAACTCTAATCCATTGAAAAACTTCATCGCCAAAACCGCTAATTTTTGCAATAGCAGTTGTTGTTCTATTTTTCTATTTTCTGTTATGCCATCTATGTTATTCATTCTGATAATATTTTTTGCAAAAATACAAATAATAATAAAAGTATCGCATAGAAAAGTTTTTAATAACTGAAAAACAAGGCAAAAGCTACAAGTGAAATGAACAATTTTTAAAAAATCTCAATCCTTTTGGTCAGCACGATTTTTGACCATGTAAACCTGTTTTTGACTTACATTCGTCAAGTTGAGTGCAAGAATAAATTTAGTTGCACATTTCAACTAATTGCATTACCTTTGTCCCCGAAATTTTTAATGAAATTATCGTATGGACAAAAAGAAATTACCTGTATCGCTGAATATTGCGCTGACTTTAAGGGCAATTGAACATGCTTTCAAAAAGCGTATTTACGGATTGAATATCGACCTGTCTTCCGACGCTTTCGGTATATTGATGATTGTTTATTTTCAGGAAGATGTCATTCAGCAGGACATAGCGGATATGGCAAAAAAAGACAAGTCAGCCGTTTTGAAACAAATTGATATTCTGGAATCGAAAGGATTGGTGCAAAGGCAGGTAAATGTACAGGACAGAAGGGAAAAGATGATTGTCATAACGGATGAAGGACGGAAAATAATTACTGAAATCATCGACAGGGAGAGCGAGATGTTCGGTGTTCTGAGTCAGGGCATTGAGAAATGTGAAATGGACGCTTTCCTTAAAGTCCTGTTCCTGTTAAGAGATAATGCCGGAAAGATCTGATTTTTTTTACCCGAATAGTTGAAGACATCAATCATCGAACAATTCGATTAAAGAAATGATATTTCAGAAGTAAGGATAAGACAAAATGAAAGAAAAGACATTTATCATCACCGGCGGCAATTCCGGATTAGGTTGTCAGTGCGCTAAAAACATAGCGTTGGCGAGCGAACACAATCATGTAATTATCGCAAGCCGCAATGTGGAAAAATCCGGTCAGTCGGTAGTTGCGCTGTCCTCGGAAACAGGTAATTCGCACCTGTACGCTTTGCCGTTCAATCTGGCTTCGCTGGAGTCGGTCAGGGAATTTTGCAAGATGTTTCGGGAAATGAATTTGCCGCCTCTGTACGGTCTGGTTTGCAATGCGATTAGCGGCGGGTCTGCTGTTGCATATACCGAAGACGGTTTTGAACAAACCTTTGGCGTCGGGCATCTGGGGCATTTCCTGCTGGCAAACATTCTTTCTACAGCGATGCCGGACAACGGGCGCATTGTCTTCGTAAGCAGCGACCAGCATGATCCACCGAAAATACTGGGAAAACTAAGTTATACCGACGCGCTCGACCTTGCACGTCCGCCAAAGCCTCTCAGTCACGCCATGCGCTATTCGGCAACGAAACTCTGTAATCTGTACTGTACATACGAAATGGCGGAACGGATAACGTCCGAAACGAACAAACGAATAACTGTCAATGCCTTTAACCCCGGATTCATGGCGGATACCGGACTTTCCGGCAACGCAAAAAGTTTCGGGGAAAGACTGGCGAAAAACATTGCGCCTCTGCTTGCCCGTTTGTTGGGGACATACAGCGACGCGAAAAAATCGGGGCGTCTGCTGGCGTCGCTTATGACCGACGCTCAATGGGAAGGTATTACCGGAAAATATTTCGACAGAGGAAAAGAATGCCCATCTTCGGAACTATCCTATAACAAAGTAAATGCGAAAAATCTTTGGAAACGAAGCATCGAACTGGTTCAATTGCAAAAAGAGGAAACATTATTCACGCAATGAAACAGGAAAACAACAAAAAAATGTTCAATGACAAGTTTATGCCGTTTACTGATTCTTTCAAAATATGTTTGCTAAATAGCAAGATATAGACAGCAAATAATAAGATGCCGTTTGTGCCGTTTTGACGTTGTCAGTTGCATCCCTTCACTCGACAGGCGTCTTCGTCGCCGGAAATTCATAAAAATCCTCTGCTTCCGTCGTGCCGACCATGATTTGGTCTGCAATAATGTAAGGCGTCAGGGCTTTGATGGTTACGGTCGCACTTCCGGCTTGCAGGAAAGTATGCCGGACGGAAGACAACGCTTGTCCGCGCAGCACGTTCCGTTTCCACGTTTCGCTGCGACCGGATACGCTGTAATCCAACACTGCGATTTCTTTTTCGTCGACCGATACTGCGATTTTCATACCTTTCATATCTACGTCATGATTGGGAATCGTGGCAATCTTAATCCATGCTTCGCCCGGTTCGGGAATGTCGAACGAGAAAGTAAGGCTATCGCCCTGTTTCATTTGTACGGCGAAAAAACTATGCCCCAGTCCTTCGATCACTACGCCTGCGCTTGAGACCCCGGTTGCCTGCGCTGCGTTCTGCGCCAGCACGTATCCTTGCCGTACGGTCTTTTTTATTTGTTTGACCGATTGACGCCCCAATCGCATCATGGAGTCGAGCTGAGGAAAGGCCGGTTCATCAAACACGGGCAATTTACGGGGACGGAAATCCATTATCCTGTTCCATTTCCCATTTTCCATTGCGTTATAATCGGCCGTGATACGCTCCGTTTCGCGGTAGGCAAGACGGCTTTTTCGGGCATATTCTTCAGCTAATGCCGTATCGCTATGCGTGTAATAATGTGCCAACTGGGCATAGAGCCATTTCCGGTTCATCAGCGATGCGCCGCGCACGGGATATTCGATTAATTGATAGAAAGCGCATGCCTTGTGCGCAGGGATAGACGCTTTCAATCTTGCCACCCGTTTTTCCAACAACAGGTATGCCTGTATTCTGCGCTGCAACTCGTCGTTAAAATCCGGATTATATCCGGAGTCTGTGACGGGCGTCAATCCTCGCGGGAAGCCGGATTCTTCTACTCTGCTCCAGCCAATAAATTCCGGTTTGCGGATATTTGCCAGGTGGTAATAGGTTTTCATTATTTCCGTAACGTCGGCGGCATACGACTTGCCAAATTCCCTTTCCGCCCAACAAGCCAGATGGTCGAAAACGGACTGTTTCTTTCGGGGAGAACGGATATCCCATGCCATATCCAGGAAAAATTCCGTCAGATATTCCGCCGGCTTGAGGTCGCCTACGTTCAGTATCCATAATCTGTCGGCTCCGTGTTCGTATGCACGTGTCATTTCCGAATGTATCAATGCTGGCGAAGTGGAGGCCAACCAGAGGTAATCGTGCGGCCGTCCCCAGTAGGATATGTGGTAATAGACGCCCGAACGGCCTGCACGCGATTGTTCGCGTACGCCGGACAGGCGACGGATGTAACCGTAATTATCATCGCACCAGACGAGCGTCACATGTTCGGGTACTTCCAGCCCGGCATCATACACGTCCAACACCTCTTTATACGGGATAAAAACCTGGGGTACCGCCGTCGGGTCGGGATGCACAAACTGCCGTATTAGCTTCTGCTGGTCACGGATGACTTGCGAGAGGTAAAACATGTGCTCGTCTAATGTCCGCACACCCTGCATCATACCATCGTGTTTGCCGCGCATGCCAATGGTGTAGATGTTGTCCGACCCGCTCAGTTCTTCCAATCGTTCCGTCCAATAGGCGATTATGGCCTCCCTGTTGGTTTTGTAGTTGTAATCACCCTCTCCGGCGACGTCCCATTCGCCGGCCGAGCAGCGCATCAGTGGTTCGCAATGCGACGTCCCGACAATGATTCCGTAACGGTCAGCCATCTCCCTGTTTCCTTTCACAAGGTAAAAGGGAACCGTACATTCGTGCATGGCCGGCCAGATCGTGTTGGCACGCAGGCGCAGCAGCAGTTCGAATATTTTTTCATAAGCCTCGGGACCGATGGCGCCTCTGCCTGAATAAGGTGCGAGCGTTTGCGTAGCCCAGGGCGACAATCCCCAATCTTCGTCATTCAGGAAAATGCCGCGGTAACGTACGGCAGGCATGTCGTGCAATGGCGTCTCCGGAAAACCGAACGATGTCGCCCCGGCCGGTCTGGAATCGGCGAAGTAATGCCAAGGTGAAACGCCTATCATCCGGGACAGTTCGAGGATGCCGTAGACTCAGAACTCCTGACCAGATAAAAGTTTACAAGCTGAAAATAAGAGAGATATAGAAAATCGCACCACAAACTGAAAATGTCGCGATATTTAAGACGGAAAAGAAAACAAAAAAGTC
>JAIROL010000011.1 GCA_031257565.1 Tannerella sp.
ATAAAATCCCAGGTTTTTCATTATTTCTACTTTCTTTTTTGCTAACGGCAAATGATTTAAAATGCGGTTTTTGTTACGCATGATAATATTAACGCTTGATGAAAAACCTGTTTGTGAAGCGCTGTTATCAGATTCGACTTTTTGTCCCTGCACATTTTGTATTTTTTTATCCATATATATGTTTATTTTAAATTTTCACTTTATTTTTGCAGTGCGCTATCCGCCCGTTGCCGCTAACTCTTAGATATACGTAAAAATACAATTTTGTTTAAAAAAGTATATGTTGTATAAACTTTTTCTTGAAATTTTAATGGGTAAATCACAGCTTTCATTAACAAAAGAAGTTTCTACCGCTTTCTGTTTTTATGGCAAAGATAAAGGACCCGGTCTATGATATTATACCCCATTTATAGGGTTTTGAAAACCCGCATCAAAAAAATAATAATCAACTCGGCAACAAAAAAATGTATAGCGCCCGTAAAACCGGCTATCGAAAACAAACTGATTCGGATAATAAAAAAGGCACATTTTTAATTGTCAGATTCACGGCTTATTTGTACCTTTGGCAAATGTTTACGAGTTATTAAAAGTTTTTGCATATTGATATACTTATTTGAGCTTGAATGGTGAAAGAAAACCTAATAAAGATGTATGAGCAGAGTTTCCGTGATAACTGGGAACTGCCGGCTTTATCCGATTACGGAACAGATACGCTCTTTCGTTTTAGCGATATATCTGTGGAAATTGCGCGTCTGCATATTTTGTTTGAATATCTTCATATAAATCCCGGAGATAAGATTGCCCTGGTCGGAAAGGATTGTGCGCGCTGGGGGATTGCCTATATGTCCGTTATTACTTATGGCGCGGTGATAACGCCTATTCTTCCGGATTTTAATCCGAATGATATACATCATATTATAAATCATTCTGAGTCGTCTTTCTTGTTTGTTTCCGATCGTATATGGGATGTGTTGGACGTCGATATGCTGGGAGATGTGAAAATGGTTGTTTCTTTATCGGATTTTTCATGCCTGAATTGTTTTGACAGGGAGAAGTCTTTTGAGATAAAATCCGTTTTGAATGACAAGTACGACAAGCGGTATCCGAACGGATTTTCAAAAGAAGACGTCTGTTATCCGGATATCCCGAATGAGACGCTGATAGAGATTAATTATACGTCGGGAACGACGGGCTTCAGTAAAGGAGTTATGCTGACAGCCAATAATCTTGCCGGTAATGTGACGTACGCCCGGACATTGGATCTGATGTTTCGCGGGGATAACGAATTGTGTTTTCTTCCGTTGGCTCATGCATACAGTTGCGCCTTTAATTTGCTGGTACCTATGGCTGTCGGGGCCCATGTGTGCATCTTAGGTAAGATGCCGACGCCAAAGATTCTCCTGCAGGCGTTTGCGGATGTGAAACCTGATCTTATTATAACTGTTCCGCTGATACTGGAAAAAATATATAAGAAAATGATTCTTCCACAACTTGGTAAACGCGCAGTGAAGCTGGCATTATCAATACCTCTTTTGGCTAATCGTATCTATGGACAGATTAACAAAAGGCTGACTGCTGCTCTGGGAGGGAGGTTTTGCGAAGTTATTGTCGGAGGGGCCGCTATGAATCAGGAAGTCACGGATTTCTTGTGTAAGATAAAATTTCCGGTTACTATCGGTTATGGAATGACGGAATGCGGTCCGCTTATCAGTTATTCGAATCACCGGTTTTTTGAACCTCTCTCCTGCGGACATGTTCTGAAGGATATTATGGATGTGCGTATTGACTCGCCTGATCCGTTTAACGAGGTGGGGGAAATACAGGTAAGCGGAGAAAATGTCATGCTCGGTTACTATAAAAACGAAGAGGCTACATCTGAGGCATTTACAAAAGACGGTTGGTTTCGTACGGGAGATCTTGGCACCATAGACAGAGAAAAGCGTATTTATATACGCGGACGCAATAAAACGATGATACTTAACTCTAACGGACAAAATATTTATCCGGAAGAATTAGAGGCAAAACTGAATAATATGCCGTTTGTCCTGGAGAGTCTCGTTTTAGAGCATGACGGGAAAATTGTGGCGCTTGTGTATCCTGATTATGAGCAGATAGACAGTATGGGGATGTCAAGCGAAGATCTTCCGTTGCTGATGGAGCATAATTGCAAAGAAGTAAATAAGTTACTTGCCCCGTATGAAAATATTGCGCGGATAGAACTTTATCCTACCGAATTTGAAAAAACCCCGAAAAAGAGCATTAAGAGATATTTGTATGTGAGGTATTAAAGGTTTTTATAGCAAATTTTAAAATCAGAGTATATGAATCATTTGGAAAGCGTTACATCGAAAAGAAGTCAATGGTACTGGTATTTACTTGTATTTTTCCTTTGTATAGTTATTGCTAATACGGTTGGTTCCATACCTCTTTTGGCAATAATGATCATTTCTTTTATGAAAAATGGGATCGATATGGGATCGTTATCAGGTATGAGTTTTGATTTTTCGGATGTTGACAAAAATCTTGTATTGTTTGCGATGTTATTTGTTTTTGCCGTTATGCTTATTGCTGCAGCCGTTTTTATTAAATTGATACACGGGCGCTTATGGACGGAGGTTATTAACGGAACTAAGCATGTGCGCCGGTCAAGATTTTTCTTTGGTTTTCTGGTTTTTGGCGTCATTACAGTCGTTTTGTTGAGTATCAGTTATTTTATCGAACCCGAAAACCTGGAGCTTCGTTTTGAACCTGTGAAATTTTTAATCTTGCTGATGACGTCTGTTATATTTATACCCTTACAGGCTACGGCAGAGGAATTTCTTTTTCGCGGATATCTTGCTCAAGGGGTTGCTTCATGGACCCATAGTCGTTGGTGGGCGCTGATAATCCCAAGCGTTTTATTCGGATTGTTACATTCGTACAATCCGGAAGTAGCGGAGTACGGGTTTGGCGTCATGATGACGCAATATATTTTTATGGGATTTATGCTCGGACTAATGAGTATTCTGGATGATGGTATAGAACTTGCAATGGGAGTTCATACGGTAAATAACTTACTGGGTTCTGTGTTGGTTACGTATAAAGGATCCGCCCTTCAGACGTATGCGCTTTTTGAAATAAAAGAATTTAATCCTGTGGAGGATATTATTCCTACAATCATATCGGGAATAATAGCGCTTTCGATATTTGCCGTAAAATACAGGTGGAATTTCAAGGTTTTGAATCGGAAAGTCATATTGACAAAGGCATAAAATTTCATTAAAATGAGATTTTGAATCGTTTGTTCTGAAAAAAGTATCTTGTTTTATGTTTTATAATACATTGTTTATGAGCGCATTGAAGAAAAAAGTGATTTTTTTTGAAAAAAAGTGACGAAAATATTTGGAGGGGAAAAATAAAGTCCATATCTTTGCACCCGCTTTAGAGAGATAGAGCAACTGCGAAGAAAGTCTGAATGACCCAAAAATGCCGATGAATATTTTGTTATTGATTTTCAGCAATTTTGAAAATCGTTAAAAAAAACTTCAAAAAATATTTGGAGATAAAAATAAAAAAGCATTATCTTTGCAGTCCGTTTCGCTTTGAAAAAGTGAAAGTAGCTGAGAAAAATAATCGGATTTGAAAAGTGTTCGATTTTTTGATAAAGCAAACGAGATCTTTGATAGAATTACATGAAACAAGATGTAGTACAAGGGGTGATATTGTTTTTTTATAAGAGAGAAATGATATTACTGTTAAAATAGTAAGAATCGTCGGTCATA
>JAIROL010000146.1 GCA_031257565.1 Tannerella sp.
TCCCTGATTCTATTGGGATCAAATAATTGTATTTGCTTGTTTTATAGGAATTCCACTTCATTTTGAAAGAGAATTATATAAATTGTGAATATTGATGATTAAATTCTGCTTAGCTTTATAGTACTCTTCAATTGTAAAAGTAAAAATAAGCACTGTTCGAACAGCCTCCATATCTTATGTTTTTTTATTTTATGTTGCAAAGGTGAGCCAATATTTCATTCTATGCAATACCTGATTTTTGATTTCTTATCCTGTTTTATACATAACAATTGAGGTAGCAATTACCCATTTTGTTACCTGATTTGGGTAATTTTGTTATTTTTAAATTACACATATATATGTAATTAGTTGTATATTATTAAATTAAATAAATGGAACGATATTTGTAAAATTTAATACTGAACTTTATTAATTTAAAATTACAGCTATTTATGAAAGACAAATATATTGCGGTGGTACATAGAAACTCTGATTTTATAAGAACTCTTAAATACTATCTTTCAAATGGTTATAGTATCATAGAGAAGTCCAAAGTGCAATCCGTACAACAGGAAATACGCATAAATCCGATCGTTTGTATCATCATCCACCTGGAACAGGGCGCTCAACAGGATACCCATTTTGGGCAATTCAAAAAAAGATTTTCCCATATCCCCTGCATAGCGGTTATCACTTCTTTCGATATGGAACTGGCGCGTTATTGCGGGTCCGTCGGAATCGAATGTGTATTGCCCTACGAAAAAATGGATTGTATCGGCGATGAAATTACAAGAATATGTGCTGAAAAGCATAATCAGGTTAGTTTGGCAGAATTGTCAATCGACAAGGAAAATCCCGTATATACGGCGATTATCAAGGATGCGCTATTCATTATGGAAAGAGATTACCTGAAAATTCTCAACAGTAATGAAATCGCCGATTTGATAGAAGTGAATGAATGTACCCTTTCCCGTGAATTTTACAAATCCGGATTGCCCGGTCCTAAAAGAATATTGATGTATTTGAAAGTACAGCAAGCCATTAAACTGATGCAAAATAAAGGACTTAACATTCGTGAAATCTCGTCGTTGTCGGGATTTACCGAAGAAAAACGCATGGCAGAATGTTTCCACCGCATGTTCGGTATGCCTCCGGGAGAATACCGTATCAAAAATATGCAAGATGAACAAGATAAATAAAATACTTGTATTACACACATCAGCCGCCGTAGGAGGAGCGGAATACAGCCTGTTGGAATTTTTGAATAACCTGAAAGGTTTTCCAATCGAAGTGCATATAGCGCTTTCACTCCAAATAGAAAAATTATTCAGAGACCGGGTGGAAATACCGGTGCAATTTCATCCTTTCGAACTTTCCTATTTCAGAAAGTATCACGACTTAAAATCGTACTTTCAGGCATTCATTTCCCTGGCGCTACATAATTACCGGATTCTTAAATTGGTAAAAAAGCAAAAGATTCAAACGGTCTATTGCAATACTTTCCGTACCGTTCCCTACTGTTTTGCCGTTAAGTTATTTGGTAAAACGCAAGTTGTTTGTCATTGCAGGGACAATATCTCATCCAAACTTACACAATATCTTATCAAAAAGGGCAGCGATAAAGTCATTGCGGTATCCGCCGCAATAAAAAACCAGCTTTCACCGCATGTTGATGTAAAAGTTATCTATAACGGCGTAAATGTTACCTCTTTTTCCGATACAAAACCAACAAAATGGTTCCACAAAGAGCGGAATTTATCTCCCGATATACAATTAATCGGAAATATCGGGCAAATAGTGAGTTGGAAAAATCAAACGGATTATGTGTTGATTGCCAAAGAATTAATAAAGAAAAACGTTAATCTGCATTTTTTATTGATTGGAAACCCTGTGGACAATCGTTATTTTAGTTTATTGAAACAGCAGATCAATGCTTTCCATTTGGATACTTGTTTTACGTTAACCGGCCCGGTCGAAGATATAAAAAAATACATGGGCGAATTGGATATTCTGTTGCATACAGCTATCCATGAACCATTCGGCAGGGTTATTATTGAAGCCGCGGCCGCTTCCATTCCTGTTGTCGCTTATGATTCCGGCGGCCTTTCCGAAATAATCCTACCGGGAGAAACCGGCTTTCTGATTCAAAACCGGGATATTCATCAAATGGCGGAACAAACATTCCTGTTACTGAATAACCCGTCGTTAAGAGCGTCTATCGGTAAGTCAGCCCAAAGGCATATCGCGAAAAATTTCAACAGTATCGACTGTGCCAATAAACTCTGCAATGCGCTGCTATATGATTAAAGTACTATACAATGCCCTCCATTTGACCGGTCAGTTTTCCGGCGTTCAGCATACCGTCGAACAATTGATGAAGGAAGCGTTTGCCAATCCGGTCGGTGATATCCGTTTAGAGGCTTTGTGTCCATTCAATTATCCGATAGAGGATGCTGTTCATTCCAAGCAAAAGTTGATAAAAATAAATATAGATACTTCAAACCGTTGGAAAAGAATCGGATACGAACATTTCTTAATGAGTGGCTATTTCAGCCGAAAAGGAAAGCATCTCTTGCATTGCCCCGCTTATATACGTCCCTGGCGCTGGAATGCATTAAGCATAATTACCGTTCATGATATTATCGCCCTTGATTTCCCGGAATACTGTTCTTCCGAAAACCGGTTGTATTTCAATCTTTTACTTCCACGATCCATTCTGAAAGCATCCAAAATCATCACGATGTC
>JAIROL010000266.1 GCA_031257565.1 Tannerella sp.
TCGGTTGAGTAAGTCTTTTTATTCATCTTATCAAGTAATGTGGTGATTACATATAAAATACTAAAAAGATCAAAAACGGCCTACTGATAAACAATTATATCAATTCAAAACAGTTTCTATATATTGCCTTTTCTGAACAACTCGGATAGCTTATCCTTTCCCTTACCCCATTTCTGTGGCAACGACCTTGTATTTTCATCTTCCAAAGATATCATGGCTTTTGCCTGCATATCTGTAGTTATATCCAGATAATCCATTGTTGTAGTCAATTGAGCATGACCCAAGAGTTTGGATAGCTGGGCTATATTCATGCCATCGTTTAAGAGATGTGTAGATTTTGCATGCCGGAATTGATGGCAATGGAGATTGAGCGGAACATCCTCGCAACGGGCATGAGCGGCTTTTGCATAAATCTTGAGTCGCTTGTTCATGGCTTCCTGAGATATTTTAGACTTCGTGCCTTTTACTCTTGAAAAGAAGAGATAACTGTTCATATTCGGATGATATCTATGGAACTTTTTGATATACTTATTCAGATTTACAACCAGCTTTGGCGGGAGATAAAGGGTTCTGAGTTTATTACCCTTACCGCATACCGTTACGTGTGCATCCTTTGTATCAAGTTTCAAATCAAGCAGTTTTACCGACAGAACTTCGTCCAGGCGTGCAGCGGTACCATAGAGAAAAGCCATAAATACCACATCCCGATATCCGGTAGTTGTACGAACATCAGGTTCTTCCATTAGAGCCTTGACGGCTGCTTCCGTCATTCCTTCCACTTTTCTTTTTCTCTCTTTTAACCGGCTGACATTCAAAGCATCAAGATATAAGTACCGATACTTAATATCCCGGCCTCCAAGATACTTGAGAAAGGATTTAAGCGAAGAAAATCTGGCATTACAAGTCTCCGGGGAGCATCTGCGCACATCCTTTAACCATATAAGCCATTCCCTGATGTTGTCCCGTGAGAAATCACTGCCGGAACTGAAAGATGTTGAACGTACACCTTTTTCGGTCTCCAGGAATTCCATATACAACTGCATCGTAAACTCATACGAGCGCGTTGTATTGGCACTTTTGCCGAGTACGCTATCGTCAATCCAATTAACATAGCACCCGGCTATTTCAAGAGCGTCAGTCTTCTTCATCCGGCAAATCGGGGATTAAACGGTTATACATATCGCCGGACAAATCTTCAATGATTTTGTATAGCTTTGGAACAAGGCTGTAGTAGTATAATGTATTTTGCAATGTGCTATGTCCCATAGACTTGCTGAGAGCAACCAGTTTATCATGTACTTCATAACCTGCATTAATCCATTTGTTGATGTTTTCTATGGCATAGTTATGCCTTAGTGCATAGGGTACCGTCTTTGCGGTATTGTACTTGAACCACATCTCCCTGAAGCAGTCGGATACCCATTGGTTCCAATGGCATTTATCATGTACCGCCGGAAAGAAGTACTGCCTGTCGGGCACTATACGGCAGATTGCCGAGTCGTATTTAACCAGCAGGCTTAGCATTGTGTCGTGCAATACTATTGTATGTTCATTATAGCCTTTTGTATGCCGGACAGTAATGACTCCGGTTTTGAGATTAACATCCTCACGTTTTAGAAGTCTGCCTTCCGTTGTTCTCATCCCGCTGCTGAAAAGGAGCCGAAAAAATACGGGCACCTCTATTTTCTTCAATTTTACATTTAAAGTAGGCCCATCTTCCAACTCATCGCAAGACCGGAAGAAATTCCTTAGTTCATCCTCCGTAAAAGCATGAGGCGCAGGATTCTTACTCTTAACCTTTGGAGGTGCGGGCACTTCAAAATTAATCCACCCCCTGTTATTAATGAACTTAATAAATCCTATAATGGGAGCGATTCTTGAACGATTGGAAAAATCGGTTTCAGTATCGCGTTTTACAATCCAAAAATCCACCATTTCTTTTGTGAGATATGTCTGATTTGGAAAATACCTGTTACAGTCCCGATGAAATTGAATTAAACCGAATATGGTGGATTCTTTCAGACCGGACATCTTACGGAACTTTAAATAACTGTTGTACATATCGTCGAAGGTCTTTACTTTGTTTTCACTCATATGTCAAATACCTCCTTTCTTACCGGATATCCTTCTATGCTTAAGGCACACTCTCCAAGACAAACCAAATCTGCTGCGAGGTATGTCTCCAGTGACACGGGAGAATCATGACCGAGTATTTCCGTAATGACCGGAGCCTGAACTCCGTTTGCCAGTAGCTTCGTTGCTATATTATGACGGAAGAGATGCAATCCCGTCTTACTCCCATCCTGTCTGATATTAATCTTCTTAAATGCAGCCTGTACAATGTGATTTATCGCCGATGAAGTCAAACCTTTCTTTATTTTGTAAGTGGTTATAAAAATCTTATGGCAATCGGTGTCGGGGCGTTCATGCTCAATGTAATCCCATATGGCGTTGCCAACGACAGGCCTGAGAGGCAGTGTCAACGGATTACCGGTCTTGCTTTGTACAATATGGATCAAGTTGTTTACCCAGTCGATACTCTCCAGGTTCAAAGCTCTGATATCGCATCCGCGTAAACCCGTATACATGGCCAGTGTAAGAACCGCCTTGTCACGAAGGGATACATCGGACTTTCCCAAAGATAGAAAATCCCTTAACCTGTCAAACTCTTCTTTCTCAAGAAACGGATACACCTTACGTCTGTTCCTTAACGCCGGAAGATATGATACGACACGCTTACAATCGGAATGATAAGATGAGTTTTCTTTCAAAACAGCCTTTATTTGCTTCATGACATGGTATCCCCTTACTATCTTGCCATCCTCATTGAAATAATTTAATGTACTGTCTTCATTAATATCGGAAAGAGAGTTGTGATGCAAACTTTGTTGGTAATGAAAGAATCGTACCGCAGCACCTTTGGTAAGACGTATATATGAATCGGAAACACCCCTCGACTTGGCAGAAGTTATAAAATCTTCAATAACACGCTTATATTCAGACGATAGGATTGAATACTTTTCCGGCTTTAGGAAACCGGAACGACGATCGCACTTCGGCAGGATACCATACAGATCAAACAGTTTGATTTTGCCTATTATCTTGTACTTGTGGTGAAGAGTTGCCTTTGAGGAGAATTTGGTATGAATAAACTCAAAATACTCTTCATACGACTTAATGTTCGGGCTGTTGGCCTCACTAAGTACTTGCCTTATATCAGTGAGTATCTCACCGATGTAACCTCTGGAATACCCGTTCTCTTGCAGATAGCCGATAAAAACAGGATGATTTTGTTGTAAATTACTGACGTCCATATTTGATAGTTTTATTTGTTTTAAACGTCGCAATAATATAATATAATCCTAACTTATGATGAACTATTCTGCTTATTTTTAATCATTTTATCCTTTAAGTTAGGATTATCTGATAGTTAGGATAACTAATAAAATCCAGATTTTCGGATTTTATTAGGGATTTTCTTGGTCACGGTTCTGTAGAGACAACTGAAATTTATGCACGAGCCAGTGAGAAGAAAAAACAGGAGGCGCTTGCCAAACTCAATCCTGATATAATCATAGAGGGAAAAACCACATGGCAAAAGGACAAAAACCTGCTGGCTTATCTAAAGGACTTGCAGCATAAATACTGATTTATTATGTAAAGTCTGCCTGCTATGTGAATCTTGTAAATTGATGATTATCAATACACTTTATGAGTGTTGGCAGGCAGACTATACATAATGGGTAAGTTTACAGAAGCTGTTTTTAATACAGAAGATGTAAGTAAATTGAGGGGTAAAACGCTGGAAAAAGAATTTGGAGAAAACTTGAGAATTTTAGCAGGCTGTGCGCCGTGCCAACCTTTTTTCTTCATATAGTTTCAATGTAAAGAAAAAAGATGAGGAAAAATTAAATTTATTGTATTCTTTTTCTCGTCTGGCAGAAGAAACGCAACCAGCACGTTCGTCAACGACATGACAGGTATTACAATACGCAACAAATCTTGTCGTTATGCAAGAGTTTTGTCGAAGAAGAGTTGCCAAATCAATTTGAAGTGTCTAAAGCCGACCAAGCCGCATTGCTCAATAAATCGGTACAGTTTTTCAAAGAAAAAGACAATTTCAATTTGGGTGAGTTTGCCAACGAAGTATAATTTTAGAACTCCTGACCAGACACAGATTGGATCTATGATTTGCGTCGTGATTCGGGAGAACGTTATGACGTATTAAAAACGAAGGATCGGTTTTATTGTTACTCCATGATGCGAATCTTCGAAAGCTTTCCGAATATCAGTAAAATCATAGAATTTTATAAGTTTATCTACAGGCAGTTTTCCTTCTTTGTAGTATTGAACTAATTCCGGAATGAATGTCTGGGGATTTGACGCTCCCTCGCTCAGTCCTGCGAGCGTTACGCTTGGGTTTAAAATGAGCGCTTCAAGCGGGAGACGGATTTCTTCCGGTCCGGTAACGCTAAGCAGCACGGCTGTTCCTTCACGCCTCAGACATCCAAGCGCCTGAAGTGTGACATTTGCTATGCCGGATGATTCCACGCTATTGTGAGCGCCCCCTTCTGTGATCTTCTTTATGGCTGTTACCGGATCGGTTTCCAGGCTATTGATAACATGTGTCGCTCCCAGCTGTTTCGCAAGCTCAAGTCTTGATGGTACAATGTCTACCCCTATGATCGTGCTGCATCCTGCGATAGCTGCTGCCATAATTGCGCTCATTCCTACGCCGCCGCATCCGAATACTGCGATGGAAGTACCTTTTTTCGGTTTTATACGATTCAGAATGGCGCCCGCCCCTGTTTGTACGCCACAGCCAAGCGAACACAGGCAGGCTAGATCTTCGTCGGTATCGACGTCCGCTTTTACCGCGTTACGCGCATCAATTACCACATGGTCGGCAAATGAGCCTTGTCCGAAAAAAGAGGATATTTCAGTTCCGTTCCGAGAAAATCTTTTTGTTCCGTCATTATACGTCCCGTCGAAAAAAAGCGTATTTAAGCGATCGCATGCATACGGGCGATCTTCATGACAGTAGTCGCACTTACCACACGATGGAAACGACATAATTACGCGATCCCCCTTTTTTAATGAGGTCACTTCGCTTCCTACTTCTTCTACGACGCCAACTCCTTCATGACCCAGAATTATTGGTAATGTAACCGGAATGAACGAGTGTAAAGCTGCGGCGTCTGTGTGGCATACGCCGCACGCGATGGTTTTGACAAGCGCTTCTGTCGCTTTGGGCGCTGATAATTCTACTCCTTCCAGAGATAATTGACCTGACTGACGGGTTACTGCTGCAAATACTTTCATGTGTACATTATTTAATTTTTAACATTAAGGAAACATGGAACTCACAGCATGTTCATAACTCTTTGGCGCAAGCCGTTTTGCATGTTCGTTTCATGTTTTTTTATTTTATTTTGGCGAATGTAATTATACTTCTCCACGGCAAACATACTATTTTTTTTAATATAAGACCGGCTTGACAGGCCTGTTTTTTCAAAAAAACTATTTCCGTATCTTGTTCCTGATTGAAAAAAGATACAAAATCGGGGGGATTTGCATTAAATTTATACATCAGAAAAGAATGTTGAAGAAATATGTTATATAACACAAAAAAGTGGTTGTTTCTGAATGTTTTTTGGTATACAGGTTGTAACTTTGCGGCGCAAAAACAGAAAATAATCATTAAAAAGTTACTATATGGAACTGGCAAAAATATTTAAAGACGGATTATGGAGTAAAGAAGTCAATGTTACTGATTTTGTAAAAACGAATATAACTCCTTATGAAGGCGACGCGTCCTTTCTTGTCGGACCAACCGACAGAACTAAACGTATCTGGGATTTATGCATGCATGCAGTTGCCGAAGAACGCGCCAATAACGGCGTGCGTTCACTGGATAATAAAACCGTATCGACAGTTATTTCCCATCAGGCCGGCTATATTGATAAAGAGAGAGAACTCATTGTCGGATTACAAACGGATGAATTGCTGAAACGCGCTGTTAAACCGTATGGCGGGATCAACATTGTTGAGAAAGCTTGTAAAGAGAATGGGATTGAACTTGATGAAAAGGTAAAAGATATTTTCAAGAATTATCGAAAAACACATAATGATGGCGTTTTTGACGTATATACAGACGAAATACGTTCTTTCCGTTCCTTAGGATTTATTACGGGGTTGCCTGATAATTATGCCCGGGGACGGATTATCGGCGACTACCGTCGTCTGGCTCTTTATGGCGTCGATCGGCTGATTGAAGCGAAGCAGGATGATTTGAAACGCCTGACGGGACCTATGACTGATGCGCGTATTCGTATTCGTGAAGAAGTGGCGGAACAGATAAAGGCCTTGAATGAGATTAAGATCATGGGCGGGTATTACGGACTGGATCTGAGTCGCCCCGCTTATACGGCTCAAGAGGCTGTTCAGTGGGTTTATATGGCTTATCTTGCAGCTGTAAAAGAGCAGGATGGCGCTGCAATGTCGCTCGGCAATGTGTCTTCTTTTCTTGATATATACCTTGAATATGACAGGACGAACGGAAATATTGATGAAACATTCGCACAGGAACTGATTGATCAGTTTGTTATCAAGCTTCGTATGGTACGTCATTTGCGAATGCAATCATATAACGATATTTTTGCCGGAGATCCGACATGGGTGACAGAAGCTCTTGGCGGACGATTCAACGATGGACGTACGAAAGTGACAAAAACAACATTCCGCTTTCTGCAGACATTGTATAATCTGGGGCCATCGCCGGAGCCGAATCTGACCGTTCTGTGGAGTACGGAATTGCCGGAAGGATTTAAGGCGTTTTGTGCGAAAGTGTCGGTAGATACAAGTTCTATTCAATACGAAAATGATGAATTAATGCGCGAGGTTCGTCATTCGGACGATTACGGTATCGCCTGTTGTGTATCTTACCAGGATATAGGCCGTCAGATACAGTTTTTCGGAGCGCGCGCCAACCTTGCCAAGGCGTTATTGCTTGCAATAAACGGCGGACGTTGCGAAGAAACGGGCAAACTGATGATGAAAGATATTCCGGTACTGACAGGAGAAACCCTGAAGTATGAAGAAGTGATGGCCAACTATAAGAAAGTACTGATTGAAATTGCACGTATATATAATGAGGCGATGAATATCATCCATTATATGCATGATAAATATTATTACGAAAAAGCCCAGATGGCGTTTATTGATACCGATCCGCGCATCAATCTGGCTTATGGGGTTGCCGGACTTTCTATTGCGATCGATTCCCTTTCGGCTATCCGGTATGCAAAGGTGAAAGCGATGCGTAATGATATCGGATTGACTGAAAGTTTTGATATCAACGGAGAATTTCCTTGTTTTGGAAATGATGACAACCGTGTGGATAAACTGGCCGTTGATTTGATTTATTTTTTTAACGAAGAATTGAAAAATCTGCCCGTTTATAAGAATGCACGTCCGACACTGTCTGTACTTACGATTACGTCCAATGTGATGTACGGAAAAAAGACAGGCGCTACGCCTGATGGTCGTGCTAAAGGTACGCCTTTTGCGCCGGGAGCGAATCCGATGCATGGACGTGATAAAAGCGGGGCGATTGCATCTCTTTCGTCTGTAGCGAAAATCCGTTATCGTGACTCGCAGGACGGTATTAGTAATACATTTTCAATCATACCGAAATCGTTGGGGGCGACGCCGGAAGACCGTGTGGAAAATCTGGTGACGATGATAGATGGCTATTTTACCAAAGGCGCTCATCATCTGAATGTGAATGTGCTGAATCGCGAGATGCTGGAAGATGCGATGGAGCATCCGGAAAAATATCCGCAACTTACAATCCGCGTATCGGGTTATGCGGTTAATTTTGTAAATCTTAGCCGTGCTCACCAGTTGGAAGTTCTTTCACGGAGTTTCCACGAAGTCATGTAAACATGATAAGGGTACACTCTTATGAAAGTATGGGAACATACGACGGGCCTGGAATCAGGCTCGTCGTATTTTTACAAGGTTGTAACTTCAGATGTCTTTATTGCGCCAATCCCGATACGATAACGGGCGAAGGCGGAATTTTGACCGACCCGAAAGAAATCATTCGGAAGGCAGTTAGTGAAAAACCTTTCTTCGGTAAAAAAGGCGGCGTTACTTTTAGCGGAGGAGAGCCGACTATACAGGCCAAAGAGCTTATTCCGCTATTCAAACGGTTGAAAGAAAAAGATATCCATATCTGCGTCGATACGAATGGCAGTTTATTGAATGATGATGTAAAAGACTTATTTTCATTGACGGATTTGGTTCTGCTCGACATTAAGCAGTTTAACTCCACTCGCCATCAATTACTCGCCAAAAATGATAATCAACCCACCCTCCGCACTGCCGAATGGCTCGAACAGCGGCAAATCCAAATCTGGTTACGCTATGTTTTGGTTCCGGATTATTCCGATTCCGAAGAAGATATCATTGCCCTGTGCGAGCATTTTCAATCATACCAAACAATACGGCGTATCGAAATACTGCCATATCATACATTGGGCGTCCATAAATATGAATCGCTGGGAATGCCCTACCTGCTGAATGACGTAAAACAAAACGCTCCCGAGCAGTTGGCGCACGCAAAAGAATTGTTCTTACGTTATTTCCCGGAAGTGAGGGTCAATTAATTTAAGGATTTGACAGAACTTCGCCACTGCCGAAGCAAAGCGGAAATCGCCGGACGACGCATCATCCGGCTTATTATCCGTCGGCGGTATTTCCGGTTTTTGACCGGCGCTTTATAAAGTTTTCAGTTTCAGATTTCTCCACAATACTTTTATACCGCCTCCATCGTGTATCTGAAGAGCGATACGCCCTTTTCCCGCTCCGATTTTTTCATCGTTGACATTTACCATTTCTTCGCCGTTAAGCCATGTTGTAACATTGTCTCCCTGTACCTTTATACGCATCGTATTCCATTCGCCTTCTTTCAGTATTTCTTCTTTTTCGTCCGGAATCTGAATAAGCCAGCCGCGTCCGTATGATTCATAGACGCCCCCTGTGTCGTGACCTTTAGGCGCAACTTCGACCTGCCATCCGTTTATTTTAACGCCTTCTTCTATAAAAGAACGGATGAATACGCCCGAATTTCCGTCGGCTTCCTGTTTAAATTCCAACGTAAGATCGAAATCGTCATAATATTCGCGCGTGGCAAAATAGCCGTATTGTTTGTCAGGACCGCTTTCACAAACGAGAATGCCGTCTTCCACATACCATTTTTCCGTTCCATAAATTTCCCAACCTTTCAGGTCGACGCCGTTAAACAAGTTAACTTCTTTTGTTTTACGCGGGAGTTCTTTGATTTTTATATTGCGGAAAGACGCCGGGTGGCCGTGATCCTGCAGACAAACGACTCCTTTGCGAGCCAGGCCGTATTCCGGAGCGTGCGCCCATTTACCGCTATTCTTACGTTCGAACCAGTCGTCCGTCCATGCTTCAAACTCAAGTATCTTAACGTCATTAAGCCAGTGCTCTACATGTCCGTTGTCGAATACGATTTTTGAATTATTCCACTCTCCGGCGGGATTTACTTTCATCAGATTTTTATCGGGCAGGTACATAGCGTAGTCGACGCCAAGTTTTTGCCATTCCTCCAACTTCTCCGGAAAATTCGGCTCGTCGATCAGTTGATATTCGGGTCCGGTTACATAGGGTACTTTAAATAGCGGATTTTCAATAACGTGATAAAGCATGCCGCTGTTTCCCCTTTCAGAGAGGTTCCAGTCCCATGACAGTTCGAAATTTTCATATTCTTTGTCTGTTACAATATAGCCATTGGAGTCGCTGCCGTCTCCTTTAGCCTGTATACAGCCGTTTACGACATGCCATGGTTGGGTTAATGCAGGTTTGTTATAGTCTTTCCATCCATTCATCGTTTCCCCGTCAAAGAGAAGTTGCCAGCCTGCGGCTTTTTCTTCTTCTGTTAACGAGTTGTGTTTTTTTTCAGTACAGGATATAATGCATGAAAGCATTACGCATGCGGCAAGTAATACTCCGCAGAAATTGAAATTTGTGTTTTTTACAGTCATAATGATTCTTTTTAGATGAGAAATATATTGCAAAGTTACTATGTTTGTAACGTAAAACAAAAAGATTGTGTGTTATTATTCGAAAAGTCTCAGATAACAACAAAGAAAAAAGAAGGCGTAATAATTGAATTACTATATTTGTAATTAA
>JAIROL010000195.1 GCA_031257565.1 Tannerella sp.
CGCTCTGTATCATTAATATACGTTTGTATTTCAGTATGTGATTTAACTCGGAGGTTAAGGCTTCATAAGTGTCCTTTTCAAAAATTTCATACGTAAATAATTTATTTTTTTGTGCAAAATACAGATAATTAGAGATAAACCAAAACCGGTACGTATCGGTAATATATGTTTTTAAACATATAAAAATAAACATACCAGTGCGTACCGGTTTGATGTAATATGCTTATCTTTGCCGGTGTTAATATCAGCGGCATGAAACGAACATGTAAAACGGCTTGCGCCAAAGAGTTATGAACATACTGTGAGTTCTATGTTTCCTTAATGTTAAAAATTAAATAATGTACACATGAAACGAACATGCAAAACGGCTTGCGCCAAAGAGTTATGAACATTTGTGAGTTCTATGTTTCCTTAATGTTAAAAATTAAATAATGTACACATGAAAGTATATATTTTATTATTATTATCGTTTGCCTGTTTTACGCTTTCGGCACAACAAAGACAGACATTTGTCATGGAAGGCGTCATATACGACGAAACGGGCGCCACCGTTCCGGGCGCTACCGTTTATTTGAAGGATAAGATAGGTATAGGAACATCTACCGACATAAACGGTAAATTTACCATTAAAGCCTCCAGGAACGATATTATTGTGGCGTCCTTTGTAGGCTATGAAAAAGTGGAATATTTGGTAACCGAAGAAAAAAAGGATTTGGAAATACGCATTGCCGAAACCACTGCTCAAATAGATGAAGTATTGATAGTAGCATATGGGACTCAGAGGAAAATATCTTCGGTTGCTGCTGTTACGACGGTTGATGTTAAAGACTTACAAGTCCCTGCCTCATCCATTGCCAACCTGCTCGGCGGCAAGGTTGCAGGTGTTATCACCATGCAGACCAGCGGCGAACCGGGCAAGAACATTTCCGAATTTTGGGTGCGCGGCATCGGGACTTTCGGAGCCAGCAGCGGGGCTTTAGTGCTGATCGACGGTCTTGAAGGAGACATTAACACTATAGACCCCGCCGATGTTGAAAGTTTCTCCATACTGAAAGACGCCTCGGCTACTGCCGTGTACGGGGTACGGGGAGCCAACGGAGTCGTGCTGATCACTACAAAGCGTGGAACAGAAGACAAGTTGAGCATAACGGCGCGCGCAAACTGGTCGCTTTCGCATTTGCACCGAATGCCGGAATATCTTCGCGCATACGATTATGCAACATTGGTGAATGAGGCAATGTCGGTACGGGGAGATGTCCCAGTGTATAATTTCGTAGATATGGAAATGATAAAATACGGGCTTGATAGCGACCTTTTTCCCGATGTCAGCTGGCAAGATGAAATACTGAATCCCAATTCATTCAAACAGACTTATTATGTAAGTGCGCGAGGTGGGGGACAGATATCGCGTTATTTCCTCAGTCTCGGACTCTCGGATGAAACGGCTGCATACCGTCAGGATAAAAATAGTATATATTCGTCCAATGTCGGTTACAACACCTATAATTACCGTGCTAACATCGACATGAACCTTAGCAATTCCACTGTCCTTTACTTCGGCACGGACGGATACTTGTCCATCCGCAACGAACCGGGCATAGCCAATACCGATTACATTTGGTTTGCCCAGTCGCAACTCAATCCATTGGCTTTCCCTAAAGTCTATTCCAATGGTATGTTTCCTGCAGCAGGCGCCAACGACCTTGCATCACCTTATGTATTGATCAACAATACCGGCAAATCGTCCACACAAGACTATAAAGGGAAAGTGACGGCTGTCATAGACCAGAATCTATCAATGTTGCTGGATGGGTTGAAAATAAAAATTCAGGGAGCTTATGACGTTCAGAATAATTTCTTTGAGCGACGTTATATACAGCCGGCGCTCTACGAAGCGCTCGGCAGAAGATTTGACGGAAATCTCATCATGAGGGAAAGCGTAGCGCCACAAGCTACAACATACAGTAAGTCGATGAACCAGTACCGGAAATACCATTTGGAAAGCACGTTGAACTACAATAATGTCTTCAGGCAGAACCATCGTGTGTCTGGGCTATTGTATTACTACATCAGCGACCATAAATATACTCGGGAAGCCACCAATAGTCTTGCGGCCATCCCTGTGCGTTATCAGGGGGTATCCAGCAGGTTAACTTACAGTTTTAACGATACATATATGATTGACTTCAATTTTGGTTATACCGGTTCTGAAAATTTCCAGCCGGGTCGTCAATATGGCTTCTTTCCTTCCATTGCATTAGGATGGGTACCTTCAAGTTATCAATTTGTAAAAGATCGATTGCCTTGGGTAAATTTTTTCAAAATCAGGGGATCTTACGGAACAGTGGGTAATGACAGGCTTACCTCACGGCGTTTTCCTTATTTGACTATGGTAAACCTTGACAGGTCTACTATATGGGACGGAAGTTCTGTTGAAGTTATCAACGAAAACTGGGTAGGAGCCGACAATCTGGTATGGGAAAAAGCCATTAAAACTGATCTTGGTGTGGAAGGTAGATTCCTGAAAGATAGAATCTCATTCGTAGTGGATATTTTCAGCGACCAACGTGACGGAATATTCCAATCAAGAACGCAGGTGCCTTATTATGTGGGATTAATCAATATGCCCTACGGTAACGTCGGCAGGATGGAAAGTTACGGCGCTGACGGCAATACCAGCTATACACAGGAATTAATTAAAGATATGTCATTCGCCGTCAGGGGTAATTTCACTTTCTCGCACAACAAAGTTCAAAATTGGGAACAGGCTTATATGGAATATCCTTATTTGGAATATTCCGGATTACCCAACAACGCCATCCGTGGATATCAGGCGATAGGTCTGTTTAAGGATGAGGATGACGTTAAATACAGCCCGTCACAGGCGGCGCTCGGTAGCGGACAAATGCCTGGCGATATAAAATACAAGGATGTGAACGGTGATGGTAAGGTGGACGCAACAGATATGGTACCTCTTTCCAACAATACATATCCCACGCTGATGTACGGTTTCGGCGGAGAATTCAGGTATAGACAGTTTACGGTGGGCATACTTTTCAAAGGTACCGGGAGAACGGATTTCTATCATGTAGGACAAAACGGCAACGGTATGGGATATGTTCCCTTTTTTGACGGTCGGTCAGGCAACGTGCTGACAATAGTCGCCGATCCTGCCAGTCGGTGGATACCTATGGATTATGCCCTTGCCAACGGTATTGATCCCGCGTTGGCTGAAAATCCGAATGCACGTTTTCCACGGTTGCAGTACGGCAAGAATCCCAACAATTCGCAATTGTCGGATTTCTGGAAAGGTGATGCCCGTTACCTTCGTTTGCAGGAAGTCACCATCAATTATAACTGGAAAACGGAGATGCTTAGGAAAATAGGTGTTTCATCTATTGACCTCCAATTGGTAGGGAACAATCTGTATGTATGGGATAAAGTAAAACTCTTCGATCCGGAACAAGCAGTCAGGAACGGCAGAGTGTATCCAATCCCTGCGGTCTACACGTTCCAATTATACATTAATTTGTAATCAAGACTATTAAAATATTAATAAAAGATGAATAAAATGATTTTCTTTAGAAAACTGACTGACAGGCATTCGTTGTTGGTTTCCGTTTTGCCGTTTTGCTGGTTTGTACCGATAGTATTTTTAGCCTCCTGTAATTACTTGAACATTGACGAGTATTTTTCCGACGAGTTCAAGGAAGATTCGATTTTCAGTAACAAGAGATATGTGGAGGCTTACATGTGGGGCGCCGCTACATTATTTCCTGACGAAGGGCAAATATTTAGCGCCTCCGGACAGGCGGCGCCCGGTCCTCTGGCTACCGACGAGGCATTTACCATGTTCAACATCGGTAGCGGCAGTTACAATGGCATGAGGTTAGTACAAGGGTTCATCACTCCCGATAATCCCGATCCTTTTTTTAACCAAACCTGGATAATTTCTTATAAAGTTATACGCAAATGCAATAATATTTTGAAAAATATAGACAAAACGTCTGATCTTACAGCTTCCGACCGGTTAAGTATTATCTCCACTACTCGTTTTCTCCGTGCATACGCCTATTACCGTATCCTGATAGATTACGGCCCTCCCGTGTTACTCGGCGACGAAATAGTGGAAAATAATGCTACGCTTGAATATTATGACTGTTCGCGCAGCACTTACGACGAGGCGGTGGAATATATCTGCAAAGAGTTTGAAGAAGCGGCGCAATATATGCCTGCCACGCTTCCTCTCCTGAATTTCGGCAGACCGACCAGGGGTGTGGCTTATGCATTAGTTGCACGGCTGAGATTGATACATGCCAGCCCGCTTTTTAACGGAGGACAGTCTGCACGTACCTGTTTCGGCAGTTGGATACGTAAAACCGACGGCAAGCATTACATAACACAGGAATATTCCGAAAAACGCTGGGCTGTCGCCGCCGCTGCCGCCAAACGGGTCATGGATATGGAAAATGCGGGTGTTTCGTTATACAGGCTTTACACAGTGGACAGGGACGACAATACGCCTGCTTTGCCTGCAACCGTACCCTCAGCCGATTTTCCCGACGGAGCCGGAAATATTGACCCTTACCGGTCGTATTCGGAAATATTCAATGGAGAGTCTGTTGCTTCCATCAATCCGGAATTTATCTGGGCGTACAAATCTGCCGGACTGTTGAATTATACACAGGGTTCATTCCCTGTTGATCATGGCGGATGGGGTGGAATGGCAGTAACCCAGAAAGTGGTAGATACTTACTACATGGCTGATGGGCGCGCTATCGACAATCCAAGTTCCGACTACCCTTATTCCGAAAGCGGTTTCTCAAGTAGTGTGAAAACATTTTCAGGTTACCAGTTGAATGCGGGAGTTTCCAACATGTATGTCAACCGTGAAATGCGTTTCTATGCATCCATTGGATTCAGCGAATGTTATTGGCCTGCACTTTCGTCAACTACCGCAGGCGACAGCAAGTACACCGTTACCTATTATTACGATTCGAGTAGCGGGAGGTCAAATCCCAACGCTATAGTAAATTTTACACCTACCGGCTATGTCATAAAGAAATATATACATCCGATGGATTCCTGGCAGGGCACCAATGCCAGGAAAATGGACAAGATTTTCCCCATAATCCGTTATGCCGAAATACTCTTGTCGTATGCAGAAGCGCTTAATAACCTGACGCAAAGCCATACAATAGAAATTGATGGTCAATCTCGGACATTCAGCCGTAATATGCAGGAAATAATGCAAGCTTTCAACCAGGTACGTTACCGCGCCGGATTGCCCGGGCTTATCGGTGACGAATCTGCAAACGACGTACAGGCGCTTGTTGAAAAGGAACGTATGATTGAATTTCTATTCGAAAACAGGCGTTACTATGATGTCCGTCGATGGGGTAAGTACGAGGAGTCGGAAAGCGAACCGGTGATGGGAATGAACGTAGACGCCGGCAAGGATGGTTTTTATCAACGGGTCATTCCGAATACCTCGCGTATAGGCAGTCGTGTAGTGAACCGGAAAATGATCTTTCTACCCATTTCCCGCTCGGAAATTCGACGTTTACCTTCGTTTGATCAAAATCCGGGCTGGGAATAATTTATAATTTTAATATAATTAATAATATAAAATAATCAGGATATGGAGAAAATGATTCTTTTTGCGATATCGACTGTAATGCTGACGACAGGTTTAAATTCCTGTAATGTAAATTCCGTTTATGAAGTAGAGCAATACAAAAAAATAATTGCTCTTGTCAGTAATGCCGACTACAATGTTTTTCCGGTAGTTCACGATCTTGAAGAGCCGGAAACAGTCGGATATGTATCAATTTCCTGTGGCGGCACCAATCCTACCGACAGGGAAAATCGCATCTTGCTTGCGTTGGATAAAGGTCTGTTTGATAATTATAACATGCTTAATTTCGACATGGATTACGAACAATTTGCAAATTTATTACCCGAAAATAAATACACTATCGGCTCATACGAAGTTGTCATACCTGCCGGAGAACGTTACGGACGGATGGCTATCCGGATACGTCCGGACGGATTATCTCCCGACTCGACATATTTTATCCCGTTGAAAGTGAAATCAACTTCGGCATACGAAGTGAATTTAGATAAGAGTTCCATTTTGTATCGTGTACTGATCAAGAACCGTTGGGCTACACAAGAATCCGTCACCAACTATACCATGAGGGCTTTTCGTGGTACTACCCAATTGCCCGGCATAAAAACAATGCACCCTGTCGGAAGGAATAAGGTGCGGGTGATGGCGGCTAATGTGGCGTTCCAGTCTAATCTGACTACCATCAACAGGTATGGCATGTATCTGGAAATAGACGAGGACAACCATGTCGCCATAACGCCGGTGAAAGACCTCAATATGACGCAAATCGACGGCGATCCCGATTATCCCAATATATACAGGATTGAGGATGACGGATACAAAAAGTATCAAACTTTTCTGTTGTGTTATTCCTATGTAGATGGCGCTGCCACCTACCAGATGAAGGAAGAATTGAGGCTGGAGATCAAAGAAATAAAATGATTTAATATATGTTTAAAAGTAAGAAAATGAAAACAGGATTATTAAACGGGTGCATTTGTTTCCTGCTTTGCGGTTGGTGCACCTCATTCATGACAGGATGTAATGACGTGGAAAATGCGTCCGTAGAAAAGACCATCTATGTGGATATAAATACATTGAATATCTTTTTTGGTGACAAAATACAAATAACGGCAAGCCCCACCGGAGAAACATTCGAATGGAAGAGCGAAGACCCTGCAGTAGCCGTGGTAGCAGGAGGATTGGTGGAAGCTGTCGGCGTAGGCGTTACCAATATCATAGTCAGTAGCCAGGACGGAGTACGTTCATTGATTCCGGTAACTGTCACTATTCCTACGGTAGACGGTGTAATTGTTCGTCCGGGAAACAGACGGGTACAATTTAATGTACGGATCGAATCGGATCGAATCAAAACCGTCAAGGTGACATGGGATGAGCGTGGGACATCGAAATCCGTCACGCATAATGTCAATTTTCAAAGCGGTGTTTTTCCCATATATGCGACAGGGCTGGAAGAAAAAAACTATACTTTTACCTTGACATGCACTGATGGATTCGATAACGAATCCGTTCCAGTTGAAGTTACCGGCAAGGCTTACGGAGATGTCTTCGAGGCAACGCTCCAAAATCGACCGGTCAAAGGGGCTTATCCGATAAATGGAGTCAAAATTATGTGGGGCGCTTCCTCCGGAGCGTTATATTCCGAACTGAAGTATATGAACGCCGGTGGGCAGATCTGTAAGATCATACCTGCTTCCGAAAACATTACTGTGATCACCGATTATATGTCGGGATTGCAATACTCTACTTATTTCCTGCCCGAACTGCTGGCAGTGGATACTTTTTCCGTAGCGTTTGACAATTTGGCTGTCGATGTTTATTTCAACGGACCGCATGTGCTCTCGTCAAACATGCCGCTGATTCTTCCGGCTCGCGACTTTGATATTGGCGGCGAAGGAGTAGCTTATCATGATACTACTGCGGGTAACAGCGGTGGCAATGCCTACCGCCTTGACAATGGCGACATCTACAATGACGTTGATGTAGAATATCCGGGTATAGGCTATGTTGCAAATGGTGAATGGCTGTTATATACTGTGGATGTACATGATGCGGGCGATTATGCGGTAGATATTCAGATAGCAGGAACTAACAATGGAAAGTATTATTTTATAGTGGACGAAGTGCCTCAGCCATCATGTAATGTAGAAAGTACGGGCGGTTGGGGTACATGGAGGTGGCTTTATACGGATTTTCCGGCCTTAATACCGGAACAGCCGGTATTGAATCTGACGGCGGGAAGACACAAGATCAAGTTTTATGTCGAAGCGAGCGGATACAACATTCAGGCATATAAATTTACCTATAAGCCCTAATGATTGACATTTTTTTCACCCTGTCAGCGATCTTATATTCTGCAAAGTAATAATTTTGGACAACAGTATCCAATATGAAAACCGTTTACCGGATACTGTTTTATACGAATAAAAACAGTATTATATGCAATGTCACGATTTTCTAAAAAAATCTGTATTCACAGAGGGATGAGTTTATGTAATTACACAATTAGTTTTTTCATTATTGCGAATTAAAATCGAAATTCGAAGAAATTTTTTTAAGGCAAATGAACAACAGAAGAAATTTTATCAAACAGGCGCTTATTGCTGTAGGAGCCGGACTTGTATTGATTGTAGCCGGTTTAATATTTTGTAACTCAGATACTCCCGTTACAAAAAAAACAAAAAAAATATTGAATAACCGGAAAGAATAATTAATTTTGCCTTATGGAAGAAGTGATTACCATACTCCGTTCTGAGAACGAACGTCTGCGTTTGGAGAATGAACATCTTTGTTTGGAGAACAATCAGATGCTAGCAAGAATTGCAGAACCGGAAACTTTGGTTCAGCGATTAATGGAAGAAATCACTTTTTTGAAAAACGGTCACAATAGCAAAACCGGTTCAACGTCGCCCTCTCATGATATATGGCGCAGTAATAGCATAAGTTTACGTGGCAAGAACGATAAGAAGTCCGGCGGTCAACCGGGTCACAAAGGTCATGCCCTGTTCATGAAAGAAACCCCGGATGAAGTGAAAGAACATACGGTGAGTTACTGTTCGGGGTGTGGAACGAATTTGAAAGCGGTTAGCGCCGAACTGTCGAGCCGTCGTCAGGAAGTAGAAATTCCCGTTATTCAGCCCCGCTACGTGGAATATCGGAGTATGGTCAAGGTTTGTCCGTGTTGCGGGCCGGCCAATAGAGGGACTTATCCGGACCACATAAAAGGCCCGGTTCAGTATGGGACTTCTGTAAAAAGTTTGGCGAGCTATCTTTCCGTCTATCAGTTTCTCCCCTACCGACGTTTATGTCAGTTCTTCTCCGACCTGCATTCCCTGCCTCTGTCGGAGGGTAGCGTGGATAAGAAAGACTTGTTCCGGCGTGCCATAGCGTTGAAGAAGCGACTTGGGGTGGAAGATTACCGGCATCCCCCCAAAGAAGTAGCGGCTCTTGAGGGGGAATTGAACGAGTTGTTAAAAGTAGATTATTCACAGTTTCACCCCAGGCTTCAA
>JAIROL010000205.1 GCA_031257565.1 Tannerella sp.
GGCAAACTGAAAGAAATCGCCGCGGGGCTGGACGAAGATTCAAATCCGGTGATTATGTTGATAAAGTACAAGAAATAGAGTTTAGAGTTTAGTGATTAGAGTTTAGTGATTAGAGTGTAGAGTTTAGAGTTTAGAGTATAGAGTGTAATGGACAATTGATGGATAATCAAACAGTAATAGAGCAAGACTTACGTCAGATAGTGAAAATAATTGACGCAGTATAGTTTTGATTGCCAAAACTATACGGTTACATTAAAAAAATATTTGCGGATTTAAGGAATCCATAAAATATTCGGTTATGAACGAAAATCATTATCTTTGCATAAAAATATTCGGTTATGAACGAAAATATTGTAACGCTGCAGAAGTATAATTTATGGGGTTCTAACACCTTGGACTGGGGATATAAGCGAAATGAATATACTGACAAAATAGTCGATTATATGGGTAACAGGCTAATCAAAGCGCTTGTTGGTCAAAGGCGCTCCGGCAAAAGCTATATTTTGAGGCAAGTTGCCAAACAACTTATTGATAACGGCGTAAAACTGGAGAACACGCTGTTCATCAACAGGGAATTTACCGACTTTGATTTCTTGAAAACTTACAGGGAGTTGGACGAGTTGATAAAATTATATAAAAAAGCGCTGAATCCTTCGGGTAAAGTCTATGTTTTTATAGACGAGGTGCAGCTCATTGAGGGCTGGGAAAAGACGGTCAATTCGTATGCTCAAGACTTTGCCGAAAGTTACGAACTGTTTATCAGCGGCTCCAACTCAAAGATGTTGTCCGGAGAACCGGCTACATTGCTGTCGGGCAGATATGTTTGTTTTGAGATTTTTCCGTTCAGCTATTCCGAATATACAGGCATCACGCAAAAAGAAAAAGGGCGGCAAAGTTATATGGAATATCTGGGCAGCGGAGGGCTGCCGGAACTGTTTATGCTGCCCGGGCAAGAACTTAAACGCAACTATATGTCCACCATAAAGGATACGGTATTGTTGCGCGATATTATTCAGCGGCACAATATACGCGACCCGAAACTGCTCGAAGATATTTTTGTTTTTTTAGTAAATAATGTTTCCAGTCTTGTCTCCGTAAATAATATAGTCAAATACTTTAAAGGTCAGGGACGCAAAACAAGCTACGATGCCGTATTCACTTACATTGGGTATATTGAAGATACGTTTCTCGTTCACCGCTGCAACAGGTATGATATTAAGGGAAAGGATACGCTGTCGGGCAATGCCAAATTCTATATCAACGATTTAGCCTACAAAAATTATCTCTATCCGGGCTATGGATACGGGTTGGGCTATATGGTCGAAAATCTGGTCTATCTGGAGTTGCGCCGCGCAGGGTTTAACGTCTATACAGGGAGTTTGCGAAATAAGAAAGTAGATTTCGTTGCCCGAAAAGCCGACCGTGTCATATATTTGCAAAGCGTTTACATGCTTGCCGACGAAGCGACTGTCGAAAGAGAATATTCGGCGCTTGAGGCTATTGATGATCACTTTGAAAAAGTCGTGGTTTCGCTTGACGAGATTACTTTACCCTTGAGAGAAGGTATCAAACATATACAAGCATGGGAACTGAAGAACCTGTTCAATCCGGACTGAAGTTGAAATAGAAACAATCACACTGCCGGATTTTCCGCGTTTGATATACAAAGAGCCGTTTTTGATGTGTCAAGCATCAAATACGGCTCTTTTACTATCGAATTTGTTTCTCTGAGAAGCAAAATTCCCGCCCGGAACAATAAATTTCCGTAAAATTTTCAGTATATAGGGAAATATTTATTCAAGAAATGAAAAAGATAGGGAAATTTTTAGTATTTTGCAGCCTGAAAAAAGATCGGGGTGTGGCGCAGTTGGCCAGCGCACTTGCATGGGGTGCAAGAGGTCGGAAGTTCGAGTCTTCTTACCCCGACGGATTATATGAAATGTCAAAACTTCAAATTGATTTGTCCGTCTCCGTCCAATTATGAATTTGTGATTGGCAAACCAAACTTGTGTCATGTAGTACAGTAACATAGTTACAATTTTTCTATAAAAAACAAATGCAATGAAACGCTGTTATATTCTTTCATTTATCACGCTCTGTATCCTGCAAGCGGGATGCAAAAAGCAGACAATCCGCAATGCGGATATCCACGTCATTGACTTTGAGCAATGCTTCGATACCGAACGGCAAATGTTCCTGTCGGAAATTGCCGATTCGATTGAATACATTGAACTGAAAACGCCGGAAGATGTTATTATTACCAAAATCGGTATTATAAAACAGGTTGACGACTTTCTGATCATCAATGCGAATTATGTAGTTTATCTTTTCCATAAGAACGGACAGTTTATCCGGCAGATTGGTTCCCGAGGCCAGGGTCCCGGAGAATATATTCTTCCATACAGTATAGACATTGATCACAAAAAGAAAGAAATCGTTATTTCCGATACATATCAATTGCTGTTTTATGATCTGGACGGAAATTTTCTGCGCAGTAAAAAATGGATGGAGGCTGGCTATATTGGTATTTTCGACTCCACCTTATGGATGGGTGATATAATCTATTCGGCAAATCTGCAAAAGTATAAAGCGGTTGCCGTTTCATTACATGGAGAAATGGATACAGTTGCATGCATACCTAATGCCCTGTACGGGTTCATGAAGTCTGATAAAACAGGCGCTGACGATTCGGGAATTTCAACATTGTTTTATCATAAAAACGATTCTCTATTTTTCAAGGGAGATGCATCCAACGACACAATATGGAAATTATCCGGAGCTAATGCGGAACCATACGCCTTTATTGATATGGGGAAATATAAACTGCCGCCTGAATTCGAACGCTGGGTTTCCGATGAAGCATATCAGCGGAATCGTGACAGATATTGGGCCATACAGTCAGTACTTGAAGACGACCGTTATTTTTTTCTTTGGTCTCACTGGCGAAAATTAATTCGACTGCCCGTGAAGGGTTACGCAGCACATAAATATATCGTATATGACAAAAAGCAGAAAAAGGGCTTCTTCGTAAAAGACGATAAGAAAAAAGGGATAATTGACGATCTTCTGGGAGGCCCTCCCGTCTGGCCACGCTGGATTTCGAACGAATATTATATGAGTCCGATTACAGCAGAGATATTGCTGGAAAAGGTCAGGTCTGGAGATTTCATCCCACCTGCGCCGCTAAAGGAACAGCTCTCCCGGATGAATGAGGGAAGTAACGATCTCATTATTTTATGCCACAGGAAAAAATGAAAATATACAGTACCGAAATAATATCTAAAAATAGATTGCAAAATATGGGAAGACGATATGTGGTGTTCGGTTATTGATAATATCTCAGCAAGATGGAAGAAACGATAAAAACGAACAGGGACTTGTTGCCTCACATAGTCCGGCATCTCATGTTAAACATGAGTTTTGCCCTTGATATGGGACTGTATCACGGAAAGATGGGCGTCATATTGTTTTTTGCCCGCTATGGACGGTATACCGGGAACTCTCTGTATGACGACTTTGCAGGAGAACTGCTGGATGATATTTACGAAGATATCCATGCCGAAGTCCCGATTGATTTTGAAAACGGATTGTGCGGGATTGGATGGGGGATCGAATATCTATTGCAAAACGGATTTATGGAGGGCGATTCGGATGATGCGCTTTCGGAAATAGACCAAAAGATCATGGAACGGGATATCCGGCGAATGACGGATCAATCTTTCCGGACAGGCCTGGCCGGAATATCCTGCTATATCCAAATGCGTCTGGGTTCTCCATGCCGAAACAGGGAAACATCTCCTTTTGACGAGCTGTATCTGTCGGAATGGAAATCGGTAGCGAATGGGATTGTTATTCCGGATGAAGACCGGATTTTGTGTTTATTGCTGGAAAATCAGCTGGAAGATGAGGATTTCCTTTCATGGGAAATGGGACTGGAAAATGGCTGTGCCGGATATGGATTGAAATGTTTGATGACTTGAAAACGGATACGAAAGGATATTTTTTACGATGAAGCGAAAAATTTATTTGTTTAGTCAAACCAGTATGGCGGCCAATTATGGCATCGGCACATATATTGAACAGATCATTCACCTGATAGAAAATGCGGGCATGGAGCCAACTCTTGTTGAAATATGCTCCCGAGGGGGGAAAAAAACGGAAACGGTTTGTGAGAATGGCATAAATATAATTAGGCTTCCCTATAATCCGGAAATATCGTCATTGCAGACGGAAAAGTATGACGACCGTTATAACCGGAATGTGGCATATTTACTGAAAGAATATATTCCCGACGATCAAACAAATATTTTTCATCTGAATTACTTGACGAGTGAATATCAGGCGACATGGCTAAAAAGGGTGTTTAACGGTAAAATCATACTGACGGTTCATTATATGGAATGGGGCATGTCTCTTTTGGGAAACGTGACACGGTTAAGAAAAATTATGACCGGAGACGAGACTTTATTGAATGACGCGGACGAAAAGAATTCATACGAATCTTTTCGGAAAGAAAAATCACTTTTTGAAACGGTGGACTTGGTCATTTGCCTGTCGGAACATACTGCCGGATTGTTGAAGCAGGATTATCGGATTGATGAAAACCAGCTGTCCGTAGTATACAACGGATTGGCAGATGTCGCGGGAGAACGGGCAGACAGGATACAACTGCGAAAAAAATACAGACTGCCGAATCATGCTCCCGTCATTCTGTTTGCAGGCAGACTGGATGCTGTCAAGGGGCTGTCTTATTTTATTGAGGCGGTCAAAATGTTGCTATACAAGTTACCGACATGTCATATATTGATTGCCGGTAGCGGCGACTGCAACACTTACCTGAAAGCCTGCGGCAACAGATGGATGAACGTACATTTCACCGGATTGCTGGACAAAAAGGATCTATACGAACTCTACGCGATTGCCGACATCGGCGTAATGCCGTCTTTCCACGAACAGTGCAGTTATGTGGCGATCGAAATGATGATGCACGGACTGCCGATTATCGGCAGTACTTCCACAGGATTGAAAGAGATGATTGCGGATGGCGAAACGGGGTTGCACATTCCCGTGATTGAATACGAAGACAGGGTGGATATCGATACGGATTTGCTTGCGGAAAAAATGCTATATTTGCTGCAAGATCCCAAGGAAAGGAAACGGATGGGCAGGAATGCCCGAAAGCGTTACGAAGCCCTGTACACCGCCGGGCGGATGGGGCGGCAGATGCTTGCCCTGTACCAAAGCCTGTGGGATGATGAAGCCCCATAAATAAGACGATATGAGGATACTGGTTGCGGAAGCATCAAAAATCATGACAGACAGCAGCAAAATAACGGAACAACTCCGGCAGTTATCGGACACGCTGATTATCAACGCAAGCTTTCCGGATGACGTCGGGCTGTTGAACGGAAAAACGGGCGTTGCGCTGTTTTTCTTTCATCTGGCACAAGCGACGGGTACAGACGCGTATGAAGAATATGCCGGCGATCTTATTGACCGGATATGCGAATCGTTGCATCAGGACATGTCCGTGTGTTATACCGACGGTTTAGCCGGTCTCGGCGCGGGTATGGAATACATGATCAGGAAGCGGTTCATTGACGCCGATGCGGATGAAACGCTGGAAGAAATAGACAATACCGTATGGCGCGACATCCTGAACCATCTTCCTGCAACGCCTGAAATCGGCCCGGGTATGACGGGACTTGGCAAATACTGCACGGAACGGCTGTCCGGCAGGACGGAAATCCCGGATGATCACCGGACTTGCCTGCTGCATATCGTTGATGCGCTTTCGTGCCCGTACAACACATACGGGGAGTTGCTCGGCGTCGTCCATTTT
>JAIROL010000235.1 GCA_031257565.1 Tannerella sp.
TAAATGCGCTCCGGCAAGCGCAAGCCTTGTTGGCCACGAACCGGTATTTTAGGAAAAACTACGATGAAGTGTGTAAACGAATCGGGGTAGATATATCAAAATAATCATTGGAATTATTAAGAGAATGACTACCTTTGTCCACTTAAAATAAAGTTTATTGAAAAAGCAAATAAATACCATTCCTTTTGATCCGGCGTCTATACCTACTTTTAAAGATATAATAACCCTGCTGACGCAAAGGAGTACGCCGGCTGTCCGCAAGCGTATATTCAATCGTTATTTCGCGAAACAGGCACATAAGAAGTTCCGGTATAAAACCGCTACCGGCAAGCATGCGTATATCTATGTTATGGAAGGCGCCGTATATACGGAAACGGAATTTCACATAGCCGGGAAGCTGGCAAGGGCAGGTTACCATGTCCTGTTCCCGAATAAGGGGGACTTGGGGAAAGGGCGAAAAAACGATGTTTATTTATATGATGCGAAAACTTATATACAGCAACAAGTAGAGTTAAAATCATTGTTCGGGCATACGGCTGATGCGGTCAAAAGTCAAATCATAAGCGGCTCCGGGCAGGCGGGTATCATTGCATACGATATACAGTCAAAAATAAAACCAAATTGGCTTATACAAGGGCTGCGCAATGGTTGGTCAAGCGACCTCAAAACAGTTATGATAAGCTGGAAAGGACAATGGTATCAACTGGATAAAAAAACGATATTTTCGGATAATATTCGGAATGTGCTGAGATAAAAAAAGCAGTCCTAAGACTGCCTTTCCGGAAGATGTCCTTTCGTACATCTAACATTTTAATCAACGCTCGCTTTCGCAGGGCATCCGGGGTCACTCTTCGTGTCGCCCGTAAGGGTTGTTTTATAAAGCGGCGCCCAGTAGCCGCTGTTTTTGTAATACAAAGTTACAACCTTTTTTAAAATCAGCAAATTTTTTCTTAAAATTTCATCCAATTTTTCTGTGTCTATTACTTCCTTTCCATATCGTGCAATTTACAGTGCAATCTTTGCTATTTCCATAAGCGGCAAAATCAATCTTAAAAAAAACCATGCCCCTTTTGGCTTTTTCATTCTTTCAAATATTTTGTTCCCAACAGCATAATCCATATTTATCTGAAGTTTTTGTCGCAGAAATACACTTTTTTCCGACAAAACATATTATTTTTGTAATATTTTTCTACTGTAGAAAACTTTTGAAATACGGTTGCATTTGGCACTTGAATCTACCGTCTTGTATTTATAATACAATATTAACCCCTACCTGGAACTGGCGCATATTGATACTGAACCCAAAGTAATCCGTATTTTGCTCTTCTTCCTTTGAGCGCTGGTAGCCAAAGAAACCAAATTTACCGGTTATTGCCACATGATTTGAAAGGTTAATAGCCACACCCGGACGAAACCCTGTCTCAACCGTATGCGTCTCTGTTTCTTTTCCGATAGTATAATCAGTTTTTTCTACTATTTGCTTTCCATACGTATAGCCTATACTGCCATCCACAAACAAGTTTCCTATACTGCCTTTCAAGAATGAATAACGTACAAACGGAACAATTGAAAAATTATCGGTGGAATTAACGAGATTATAACGAGTATAGGTATAGATAAAATCACTGCCAAGAGTGGGTATGTCAATATAATTAGTCGTCTTGGAATAAGAATACCCCACATTGACTCCTAAAGCCCAGCGTTCCGAAAAAATGTAGCCAAATTCCGGTAAAATACTATAAGATGTGTTACGTACATCATCCTCTACTATTGTCGAACTAAAGCCGATATTACCTCCTAACCAAAATTTCCCGGTTGTTTGTGCATTGCCTGTAGAAAATAAGACGCACATCAGTGTTAAAGTAAAAAATAATTTTTTCATAATTTTAATTTTATTAGTTTAAGGTGTTATTAAAATCCCATTCTTCTGTACAAAATTCGCCTCATGCCAAAAACATACGAAGAAAATGCAAAGTAATATGTGAAATGTTTTTTTCATTTTTTTGTCAGCCTATATCAGAACAAGACACTATGTCAATACAAGATAGCGTATTTAATTATGAGAGATAAACAATTTTTGCAAATCAGATTTAAGCAATGTTATATTAGTATCCAATTTCTTTTTCTTAACTACCTCTGCCAGTAAATCCAACTTTTGCAAAATTGATTCTTGTAGAAAACTATATCGCTCCTCCTCAGCCTTACTAAAAAAATTTTCTTCCGTTATTATTATCGGTATTCCTATGGATTTTTCTTTTGATCTGTAAGACTCTATCTCTTTTAAATTTTCTAATAATTCAGGAATCGGTTTTATATAGAACTGAAAAAGTATCATAACCAAATCACTTCCATAATCTTCTTTATTTAAGTGTTTTAATGTTTCTGAGATCCCCTTTTTACCCCAAAGGTAACCTCTAAATAATCGACCTTGTTCAAATACAAAATTTCTTTCGTTTTCAGACCATCGAGCATCTGCCGTGTTAGACACGAAACAACCTAATATATTTTTTTCATTCATCATTCTAATGGTTATTAAAATTTAATGGACCTTTTTTAATCATATTCTGATTAAACTCCCATTTATACGCATCAAGTCTATTTTGGAATTTAATTGCGTCCATATACTTATCAGACATAAAAGTTTTAGTATAACGAGTTTCGGGTACCAACTTAGAAGTGATATCATTTTTTAAGAACGTGCCGTCATTAGAAAAAAGTTTATACCCCCATGTAGGGCGAGACTTTTTAATGAGATGTAAATAATTTTAACAAATCAGATTTAAGCAATGACACATTAGTATCTAGTTTCTTTTTCTTAACTACTTCCGCTAATAAATCCAACTTTTGCAAAATTGATTCTTGTAAAAAATCATATCGTTCCTTATCTGTCTTACTAAAGAAATTTTCTTCGGTTATTATTATCGGTATTCCTATAGATTTCTCTTTTTTTCGGTAATTTTCAATTGCTTTTAAGCTTTGCACTTGAATGGGAATAGGGTTTACATAGAACTGAAACAGTGCTAATTTTAAGTCTCTTCCATAGTCCTCGTGTTTGAGTTTCTTCAATGTATCACATAGCCCTTTATTTCCCCAGATATATATTCTAAATAAATCTCCTTGCTCAGATGCTAAGTCTTTTATTGCTTGACTTACATCTGGATATGCTTCTGTAATTGAAACAAAACAACCAAATATGTTTATACTATTATCCATTTTTCCAACATTTATTAATGCATATTTAAATTTAACGGTCCTTTTTGAATTAGATTTTGCTGAAACTCCCAATCCCAAGCAGCTTTCCTATTAGGAAATGGAGTACCTTTCATATACTTATCAGACATAAATGACTTGGGATATCTTGTTTCGGGAATTGCTTTGGAAGTGATACCATTTTTTAGGAATGTGCCATCATTAGAAAAAAGTTTATACCCCCATGTAGGGCGAAGACTTTTTAAGGAGTTGCCATGTACTGCTCCTTTCACAATGCCTTTTCCTATGGCTTCCGCTCCCTTTTTGACTATTTTCTTTCCCGCTGCGCCACCCGGAATCAATGCTGTTGACAGTTCAATACCGACATCGACACCTATGTCTAATGTCGAAACTTCTTCGCCCATAATTTCCTTATACATGATATCTCCGAAAGGAACAACACTCAGGATTGCCTCTCCGATGGGAGCTACTTCTTCTAATATCGGCTGAACCTTTTCAACTGCGGCTATGGCCGCTTGGCGATTTGCGTCTTCACCTCTAAAACGCTCTTTTTCTTCTTCTGATTTCAACGATGTAGTAGCCCTAAATAGTGAGGTTAATTTATCCCACCAAGATGAATTTTCGGGGTCATCAGCCCACATCCCTGTTGGATCAATAACCCGCAAAGGATTATTTATCCACAGCGCATACGGCGAAGTAGAATAATATTCTGCCGCCATTGGGTCAATCTGCAAGGCCTGCACTGTCCACGAATCAAACATTTTTCCGGTAAAGTCATATTTATTCCAATCAAAATCCGAAATGTATTCCTTTCCTTCACGCAAATAACGGTTTGTTGATTTCGGCGACCAACTCAAATCATTTATAGGCGCACCAAAGGGATAGTAGTTATTTTCCTGTACCACTTCCGTGCCTTGTGCCGCAGGCACAAAGGCCACTCTTGTGCTTCCCAAATGGTCTTTCAAATGATACTCGTAATTGTATGTACTATCATCTACATTATATAAAATGCGTTCCTCATCAAACAAAATATATTCCAATTCGTCGTTAGTATCAAACACCAAATTGCCACAATATGTCTTAGTCCCTTCCTTGATGTATTCGCTGCCTTGCTTGGCTTCGCTTTTTAGCTTGCGGCCATCGGCTGCATACACATTCTTTATTCCTCGTCCACCCAACAATTGTACTTGTTGTGGTAAGTTAATTTCATTATAGGCTATGCGTGTTCTGGTATCTTCATATGTTAAATTGCCGTTGGCATCATGCCACAGCAACACGAAGAAACTGCAAAATAATATGTAAAAATGGGTTTTCAAACTTTATTTTATCATCTATCTGGAAGAAGACAGAATATAAACACTGTTATTATTTTTCCATGTATTTACAAATTTATAAATCCTGTAATTTTTGTCATAAAAAAATATTTCTTTGTAAGTTGTATCTATTAAACTTTGTTTTATCGTTTTATAATTGTTGCCATCTTTTTGAATTATGTATCGACCATCGATTAAAGAAAGGTCTATAAGCGTTACAATAAAATCATCTCTTTTTGACTTATAAATTAGAAAAGTGTCTTCTTTAGCAAATGTGAGAACTGTATCTATTTCAAAAATTTGTGAAGGAAGATCAGAAACATATCGTTTTTCAAAAAATTTATTGCCACAATTAAAATAAATATTTTGGTAATAAGTTCCATTAAAATAATTTTTAATTAAAATACTGTCTTTTTTATAATATGTGATTAAAATACTATCTCTAAAAAAAGGCTTATTTACAGATGAATTATTTGGATCAAATGACAAAGCACACGTAATCTCTTTCTCTATTTGTCTATTACAGGATTGTAATAAGAATATAAATGATATTATAAATAAAATATATTTACTAGATGTGTTCATTTGAGATTATTTTAATATTGTTGTGCATCTTTCCATGCTTCTTGAAAAGCCCTATTATACTCTTCATCCATTTTCTGCAATTGCTCTTGTACTGACTTGTATTGTTTATATCCTTGGTGTTTGACATCTTGGTTTTTTAATGCTTTATGATCTTGATCTTCTGAAGTGGTGGGAGTCCCTATTATCTTATTCGTAATATCAAACCCGTGAATTTGAGTTTCATGGGTTAATGTTTCTGCTATATCAGCTTTATCTGAGTTATTAGACACGACTTTTAATGTTACCGTCTTTTTATCATCAGACACACCAATACTACCTGATTTAGGTTGAGCATATGAAGGTATTTCACCTTTTTCATAAGAATAATCCCAAATATTTAGCATGATGTTACTTAATGTGCCATCTTTAGTGAATTTATAAGATCCAAGCACATCTCCTGCTTTAGCAAATTGCGCGAAGAATGCTATTCCCTCTTTCGTTTTTAAAATATCCTTCATCGCAGATTCTGTAATAGAAGATAATCCTTTTATAACAACAGATTGTCCTCTATGATCAATCTTTATAATATTATATAATCGTATCTCTTTTCCTGTTGGGTCTATAACCCGTAACGGATTTCCAATCCACAACGCATACGGTGAAGTAGAATAATACTTCGCCGCCATTGGGTCAACCTGCAACGCGCGCAGTGTCCATGAATCAAACGTGCGTCCTGTGAAGTCATACTTGTTCCAATCAAAATCTGCAATGTATTCCTTGCCTTCTCTTAAATACCTGTTCGTTGATTTCGGCGACCACGAAAGGTCATTTATTGGTGAGCCGAATGGATAATATGCATTCTCTTGCACTACTTCCGTGCCGTTTGCTGTAGGCACAAAGGCAACTCTTGTACTTCCCAAATGGTCGCGAAGATGATATTCAAAATTGAAAGTACTATCATCTACATTGTATAAAATCCGTCCTTCCGGGAAAATAATATAATCCAATTCATCATTAACGTCAAACACCAAATTGCCGCTGTAAGTTTTTGTGCCTTCTTTAATGTATTCGCTGCCCTGTTTGGCTTCGCTTTTTAATTTGCGGCCATCGGCGGCATATACATTCTTTATTCCTCGTCCGCCCAACAACTGCACCTGTTGTGGAAGGTTAATTTCGTTGTAGGCTATTCTTGTTCGCGTATCTTCGTATGTTAAATTGCCATTAGCATCATACGTGTAGTTGGTTGTTCCCTCAGGGAAGCCCGCAGGCGTGCCGTCATCTACAATTTTCAAAAGCTGGTTGCCATTGTACGTATAAACCAAATTATCTATCGGCTCCGGCAGGTGGCGGTAACGCTGCAACGTTTGTATATTGCCGTTTTTGTCATAGCTTAACTGCTCGGTGTAGTTGTTACTCCAATTGCCATTATAAAACTGTGAAGCAGTTAAACGATTGACAGCGTCGTATTCAAAAGCATACATCGTAGCTTCTTGCCGTGCGGTACGTACCCGCATAGATGAAATGTTGCCGTTGTATTGCGGCGCAACGCTTCCTAAGGGTTGTTCATAATACAAATTATAACTAAACAGGTTGCTGTTTACTTCGGTAATCCAGTCGCGAATGTTGTAGGCATATTCAATAATTTCCTTGTCGCCGTGCAGTTTCTTTGTTTTCAGACGCAGCAATTCGTCATATTCCACTGCCGAAATGGTTACAGGCTCTGCCTCGTTAATCTGTAAACTTACGGTGGTAGGGCGTTTCAGCGCATCATAATCAAAGGTGGTAATCAGCGTAAGCGTGCCCGGCTCGCTGTCGCCTGCCCACGTACTTACCTGTTTACTCACCATTACATTTCCTGTAAAGTCATAGCTGTTGCTGGTGCGGTCAATGCCGCCCATTATATTGTCCGCTACGGTCTGTATCACCCGCCCATAAATATCATAATAAAAAGCTACGCTTAAAAACTGTTCGGGCGCTTTTGTGTTCGGGTCTAACACACGTGTTTTGGTCATCGTTACACGTCCCTTATTACTTTGTGCTAATTTCGTCGCGGGCGCCACCGCATCCGCTACAAACGAGAGGTCATTTCCCCCCTCTCCTTCAGGAGAGGGGCCGGGGGTGAGGACATCATACCACGTCTCCCCCATCAGCACACGTTCCGTGTACGGCGGTTCGCTGTTTTCATAAAACCACCGCATGTCTTCGCGCGATAAATGGCCTTGCAACTGTATTTCATACCGCTGTATTTCCCTGTTAAAATCATCATAGGCGTACAGCATCCAACGTTTGTTTTCGCGCAGGTTGCCGTCCTGCGTCATCACTTGCCGGTCGCGTTTGTCATATATTGCATACACCCAATCCGCGCCGGGCGTTTTGGTTTCTACGGTGCGGTGGCGTTCGTCATAGCGGTAATAGAAACACAATGCTTCGTCGGCGGGGCTTTCGGCCTCCGGCGGCAATACCGCCCGCAATAATCCGAAATCATCATATACCAGGCGGGTTTGCAGCCAGCGGCTACCGTCGTAGATTTCGGTCATTACTACCTGCCCCTGTTTGTCTTTGTATTCGCGCGACATATTGCCGTTTTCGTCGGTGGTTTGGGTTACGTACAGCTGGTTGGCAGCGTAGGCAAACGCCGTAAAACTGTTGTCGTCATTGGAGCGCCAGCTGTTCACGGGCGAAGTGTTGGTCTGGTAGTCGGTTTTCACCGGCTTATCCTGCCAGGCCTTGCCCTGTCCCTGCACTGCCACTATGCGGTTGAGCGGCGAAGGTTCGTAAATATTTTCTACAAAGGCATAAGATCCGTCGTTGCCGTAAAACGCCTGCTGTTCCGGCAAAGCAACGGCGGGAAGTACAAATGCGCCGCCGTTATTGGCTTTTGCATACGGTAAATAACTTTTGCTTTCGCGCCCTGCGGCGTCGTAAGTAATGCTGCTTACCAAATCATTGCCTTCGGGCGTATGCAGCGGCAAAACAGTCTGCATGGGACGTCCAAGACCGTCATAGTAATTGACCACCGAAGCGATTTTCTGTTGGGCAAGCCGCAGGTCGGCTATCTCTTTTACCGCTTCCAGCGGCGTACAGGATACAATATAATTCACCGGAATGTCGGAAGGCGTCGGGTAATAATCCATGTTGCCCGGGCCGGCTTTCACGATTACGGTAACGGCATTGCTTGCGGCAAACTGCCCGGTAGCGGTTTCCGTACTGATACGCCGGTAATAATAAGTTCCCGGAGCCGTAGTATTGGGATAGCATGTTTCGTTTATTTCACCCTGCACAATATTCCATTGCTGTTGGTTGGCGGATACTTCCCACCGGTAAGTAAACCAGGCGCTGTTTACCGGCACAATGCTTTGTAACAATTGTGGCAACTCGCCCGCTACTAATTGCTGTACATTATTCAGGATACGTCCCACCCGGATAATTTTTATTGCATTGCTGACAGCCGTTTCGCCTGTACAGGGCAGTATGACCATTCTTCGGAAAAAAGCGATGCTGTCTATTGCTCCGGGCTGGTATGTCACGGCGGTTGCGCCGGCAAGGTCTTGCCAGTCGCCGGAAGAAGCAAGTTGCTGCCATTGGTATTTCCATTCATTGCAGCGTCCGCCCGCAGCCGGCTGTCCCTGCAACACCGGCATGCCTGCGCCTTCCAGTACGCCCCTGTCGCTGCCGATATTGCCGGCGGTAAGCGCAGGAAAAATACAAACGGTAATGACGGCGCTGCTGTCTTTCATCCCGAAACTTTCCACCACACAGCGGTAAGTAGTGGTATCCTGCAAGGGCGGCGGGAAATACACGCTTTTAACCGTATCGCCTTCGGCGGATATCCATTTGCCCTGTACATTCCGTTGCTGCCACGCATAAGTATAAGCGCCGTCACCGCCGGCGGCCGTTACCGTCAATGCCGCCGGCTGGCTCCCGGCTACCAGTATTTGCGGCGGATTGGTTTCTGCAACGGCGAGCAGCGGATATACGGTAACCTTTACTTCATTGCTTGTCGCGATTAGTGCAGTATCCATGCCGGAGGCAGCATCTACTACCTTGCTGATGACCTTCCGGCGGAAGAAAGCAGGGGTGTGTAATGCATCCGGACGGTATGCCGCTTCATTGCCGCCCGTTTTGCTCCAGTTTATTCCATCGGTGGATTGTTCCCACAAATAGGAATAAGTACCGCTCCCGCCGGAAGGCGAGGTAGCGTTTGTCAGTGTTTGCGGTCGTGTGCCGGCAAAGATTTTTTGCCCGTCGCCGCCGATATATCCGGCTAACAGCGGTTCAAAAATAGCTATGGGGATTTCGGCAGTGATTTGCTCCATCCCGAAACTTTGCACTACGCAACGGTAAATGGTTGTTTCATCCAGCGCCGGCGGGGAATAAACCCTGCCGGTCGCGTTGCCTGTGGCGGTTACCCACTGGCCTTGCGCATTCCGTTGTTGCCAGGTATAACTGTAAGAACCGTCACCGCCGCCAACCGTTACCGACAGTGCCGGCGGCTGGCTACCGATTGACAGTACCCGGCGAATATTATTTTCCGTGACGGTTAATAACGGATGCACCGTAACCTTTATTTCATTGGAATAAGCAGATGCTACGCCGTCGCACAGCAGCGCGCGGCGGAACAAAGTAGTTTGCGTCAACGAAGACGGAGCATACGTAGCGCCGGTAGCGCCGGAAATATTATTCCAGTTCCCGGCAGCATTCGACTGCCACCGGTAGCTGCGCGTACAGGCGCCTCCCGAAGCGGAAACGGTATTTGTAAATGGCGCCGGCGCCGTCCCGGTTATTATTTCCCGGTTGCCGGCAATTTCGCCTGCCGACAGCGGCAAATAAACGGTTACGTCAAAGGATGCGCTTATTACTTCCCGGCCTAAAGAGGTTACGATGCAACGATAGTACGTCGTTCCTTCCATTGTTGCCGAAGGCGTACAGATAGCCGCAGTAATGCCTTGAATGGCGCTCCAGGTAACGTTGTCGCCGGATTGCTGCCACTGATACGTATAATTGCTGTTGCCGCCGGCAGCTGTTACCTGCAATGCCTGTACCGGGAAATTTATCTGGACATACTGTTGTACTGCGCTCTCCGTTTGCACGGTGGGCGGCGGATATACGGTAACTGTTATTTCATTGGAATATTGCTGCTCTCCGCCGCAAAGCAGCGCACGGCGGAATACAGTGGTTTGCGTTAAAGCAGCGGGCGCATACGTGGCATTGGTTGCCCCGTCAATATTGTTCCAACTGCCGGCAGTTTTTGATTGCCATTGATAACTGCCCGTACAGGTTCCACCCGAAGCGGAATGGACATTCTCAAATGGCGCCGGTACCGTTCCGGTTATTATTTCCCGGTTGCCGGCAATTTGTCCTGCGGCCAGCGGCAGGTAAACCGTTACGCGGAAGGTTACACTTGTTACTTCCCTGCCCATGCAGGTTACGGCGCAACGGTAATATGTTGTTCCTTCCGTTACGGCTGGGGGTGTATAGCCGGTAGTCGTAGCGCCGGAAATGGCGCTCCATGCAATATTGTCGGCAGATCGCTGCCATTGGTAAGTATAATGGTCATCGCCGCCAGAAGCTGTTACCTGTAGCGGGGAAGCGGGGGTATCTTTCAATACATATTGTTGTTCCGGCGTTGTCGCTGTAACGGCTAAATCAGGATAGACGCTTACCGTTACGGCGTCGCTTGTTTCTGTTAACGTAACCTCCAACCCCAGAATGGCCACCCTGCCGGTAACTTTCCGGCGGAAAAGGGTGTTCGTATTTAGTACATTCGGGGTATAATCTGCATTCGTGCCGGCCGTTTCGCTCCAGTTTATCCCGTCGGCGGACTGTTCCCACAAATAGGAATAAGAGCCGCTCCCGCCGGAAGGCGAGGTAGCGTTTGTCAGTGTTTGCGGTCGTGTGCCGGCAAAGATTTTTTGCCCGTCTCCGCCAATTTGGCCGGCATTCAGCGGTTCAAAAATCGCTACGGGTATCTCGGCAGTGATTTGCTCCATCCCGAAACTTTGCACTGCACAGCGGTAAATGGTTGTTTGCTGTAATGCCGGTGGCGTATAAACCCTGCCGGTAGCGTTGCCTGTAGCAGTTACCCACTGGCCTTGCAAATTTTGTTGTTGCCAGGTATAAGTATAAGAACCATTGCCGCCGGAAGCCGTTACCGACAATGCCGCCGGCTGACTGCCAACCGGCAGTATTTGGCGCGTATTATTTTCCGTAACGGTTAATACCGGATGCACTGTAACTTTTATTTCATTCGAATAAGTGGTGGCCACACCGTCACACAGCAGCGCACGGCGGAACGAAGCAGTTTGCGTTAATGATGATGGGGCATACGTAGCGCCGGTAGCGCCGGAAATATTATTCCAGTTCCCGGCAGCATTCGACTGCCACTGGTAGCTGCGCGTACACGTTCCGCCCGAAGCGGAAACGCTATTTGTAAATGGCGCCGGCGCCGTCCCGGTTATTATTTCCCGATTACCGGCAATCTCGCCTGCCGACAGCGGCAAATAAACTGTTACCGTAAAAGTATGGCTAATGACCTCCTGCGTCAAACTCTTTACTGCACAACGGTAATAAAAGGTTTCCGCATTAGCCGAAGGAGGAATATAAGTGGCCGCAGTAGCATGTTGAATGTTGTTCCAATTGGCGTTATCAACCGATTGCTTCCATTGGTACGTATAGTTTCCATCGCCTCCGGAAGCGGTTACCTGCAAAGCCGGCGCAGCGGAATTTATCAATACATATCGTTGCGCTTCGCCATTCAAAGCTACACTTGGCTCAGGATACACAGCTACCTTAACCACATTACTTGTTTCGGTTAAGGTTTTATCTAATCCCAAATCTTCATCCAGTACCCTGCTGGAAACATTTCTGCGGAAAAAAGTAGTATTAGTTAGTATATCATTGTGCTGGTACGTTGCAGCGTTAGTAATTGCTGTCTCTGACGCTTCTTGCCAATTCACTTTGTCGGTCGATTTTTGCCACTCATAACTATAAGAGCCGCTTCCACCTTTTGGGGGCTCAGCATTGGTGAATGATCCCGGATAGTTGCCGGTAATTATGTGTTGATCGCTGCCGATAGCGCCCGGCTGCAGGGGCTGATAAACGATAAAAATTACAGGATTGGTGGAATAGGTACCACTACTGTAGCCATCGGATACCGTTCTTCGAAATATCGTAGTTTCGGTTAATTCCGGCGGCTGATA
>JAIROL010000239.1 GCA_031257565.1 Tannerella sp.
AAAAACCACTTTTGCCTTGATAATGATTGCCCGTGAAAGAAAATACAGGGTTGCCGCCGCTCCAATCAGAATTGAAAAAAGCGCGCTCCCTGTACCGGGGTCAATGTAAAGAGGGTATAGTATCATTTTTCCACCTTTTCCCAGTTTGTAGGATCAAAGATATTATCGTGGACATATAGCCACTGGTCTTTGCCTATTTTCCATGTGTACTTTGTAGGATCAGGGGCTTCCCATGTGTTAGCGGTAGTAATAATTACTCCATCTGATTTATCAAATAATAATGGTTTACGGGTAAAGGGATTTATAGGGTCTGTTATATCCCTGCTAGCCAGATAGGGTACATCCGCGTGGGTCATAAAGGTATTATCGGTTTTCAATTCAGACACCTCTGGCTGTGTAGTATCACGAAAGTCTTTTACAAGAAGCATGGGGTTAAACCCGACTAAATGAGTACCATTGGGCAGAATAAAATCATCCAGAGAAGTATTGATATGCCAGCCGTGATCCGAAACAATAATGATCCTAGTATTATCATAAACATCCATTTGCTTAAAATAGTCAAACCATTTCCCCAATAAAAGCAATGCAGCCATGTTCACATGGTAGCTATCTTCTTCGGCAAAGGGTCCGGCGCCTTTGTTTGTTATATTATTGGAAGGTATATATTCCGGCACCTGAAAAAAAGCCGGCTCATGAGTCAACTCATTTACCAACGCGGTATAGGTATTGGAGGAATCATCATCCACAATGGTGATTTCGGGCAGCACATCCAGAAGAACGTAGTTGTCCAGGGTAAACTGGGTTGTTTCACTATTTCCAATGGTGAAACTAGTGGTAACCAGCCATTCCCCCTGATCGTACAACACTTCGCGTAAAAAAACCGGCATGGTCCGAAAAAAGGCAAAATGCATAAGATTATTTTTAAGCAGATCGGCAAGTGAAAGTATTTGGATTTCAGGATGACTTTTGAGCCAATACGCCGAAAATCTACCGTTTAAATTTTCAGCGTGAACATTGGGATACGCATCATAGATGCTTAAATCAGGCTCAATTCCAAAGTTTGCGCGGGAAGGATCGGTTACAGTTACTGAAAATCCGTTTTCAGAAAACAGTTTAGGCAGAACAAGCAAAGCCTCGTTGTATTTCTTAACTAATAATTCGGTATTCTGTCTCTGCATTTCCTCTGGTGAATATTCATAACCGCCAAACAAGGCGGGAAGTCCTACCAGGGTGTATCCGCCCAGTGAAACACAGTTGGGATACCATGTAAAATCACTGAAAGACGTTCGTAGATCAGGTCTTTCATCAAAGATATAGGGAACATAACCAGAAATTGCCCTGTCAAGCATAATAACAATAACGTTTTTACCATTTTTTGATAGATGATAAACAGGATTCGGCGTACTGTTTTGCTGAAATTCCACTTTTGCTACAGCAAGATTTGAAAATTCAAGATGTATTTTTACTAAATTGCCTATACCAAGGACTGCCAACGAAATAATAATTATGATTTGAATAGACTGGAAAATAGCTTTCCATTTAGAGAGAAGCAAAATAATGCATACTACCCCCCCCCCCCCTCCAATAAGTACAAATATATTAACTATGGCAAGAATTTTTTGTGAACTAAAGGCGCTGGTATTTGAAAATTTCAATGTGGGAGTTAGAAAGCCATAATCTCCGGGAAAAGCGAAGGTATTAATTAAAGCGACGATAGACAGTAATGAGAGAAAGGCGGTCAGGACAATTTTTATCTTTTTTGAAAAGAAAACATATATAACAGAACACCAAAACAGAAAAAAACTCGCCCCTTGAAGCAGGGTAATACCGACAAAGGGGAAAGGCGATAGGTAAGGTTCTATAAATGCGAATTCTCCCACAGAAGAGGCAATAAGCGAGCCGGGTATAACCATACCCATTAATAAAAAAAGAGACACAATGGCAGCGATAAACGTTCTTGTATGCCAAAGAACCGTTGCCTGGAAATCAATATTTGAAATGATATATCTGTAAAGTTTCGTTATATATTTTACAAGGACCACTAAAACTAAAAAGATTGTACATACCGCCGCAATAAGAAGACGCTTGATAAAGAGTCCACCATGAAAAAACAATATGTAGATATCAAATCCCGTAACAAGAACAAGGATAGCGTAATACAGTATCTTTTTTGAATGTCTTGTTTTTTGAAGGCAATTCTTTATGAGCGAGAACACATTGTTCAGCGTCCAATACAACACCAATCCCGCAGGTGAGTTGTACAGCAAAACTAGAAAAACCGCCGCCATGCCGAAAAGCTGAATTTTTTCTTTAAGTGGAAATCCTTTTGTGTATATCACCCCTGCGACGATGTTGATGAGCGTCATGGCGATAGGTAGCGCGTTAATAGTAAAAGAACCAATACTCGCTAAACGGTCGGGCGCGCCTAAATCCTGGATAAACAGAAACGACGCGCCTTTAAGCGCCTCAAGACTGGAAAGATACGAATAGGCGGCAATGAAAAACGGAATCTGAATAAGTAGACTAAAGGTACTCCGCAGCGCGTATATCGGGTGATAGTGGTTTTGGCGGTAGTATGTTGACAAAATCAGGTACTGCTCATCGCCCTTGAATACCGCCTTGATTTTGTCGAGCTTGGGCTTGAGCCGTTTTTGCGT
>JAIROL010000051.1 GCA_031257565.1 Tannerella sp.
CAGAGAATTGGTCGTATAGACCGCTGGAGAGGATGAAGTAGTACGCTGTGTTCTTGGCGTTCTTCTCGGTTAGAAACTTGGAATACGGTACGGATGTCGCTCCGGTGGGCGTGCTTGTACGGCTACTATTGTTCACCTTACTTGCATCTTTCATTGTTTCTTGCATGAATAAAAAATTAAAGTTATTAAATAAAGAAAGGCTATCGCCCTTCATCTCGCCAAAGACAATTACCGGCTTTGCAGCGCAGCAATCCTCAAGGGGTTGATAGCCTTTTATTGCGAGAGAAAACATCTCTTTTCCTGCCGCCGTTGTTTTTACCTCTGTATACATAATTTAATTAATTGTTTTCAGAATGGACATTCACCAGAATCTTCTTCAAAGCCGGTAAACAAGTGATGTTCGCTTTTTTGGTGTTGCTCTTTAATCTGCTGAATCAGGTGATTGTTATTGTCCCATATTATTTCACCGTTACTGCCATTTGTATCGTACGGGACATAACGTCCGTTGTTGATGTTGTACCTGAAAAAACACACGCCATGTTCACCCAAGTGTTTGAACTTTACTTTCCTAACATGTACCTCGACATAGTTTTGCTCCATATTCCGGTGTACTACTATGGCAAAGTCGGCTTTGTTGGCAAAGTTTGCCGAGCCGCTGATGTCGTAGAGCGTCGGGGCTTCAAATTTCCCGTCCTTGTTTTTTTGGAGCTTTGTCGGGTGCGCCATGAGGATAACCATAACATCGTACATCTGTGCGAAATTTGTCAATTTGTCCAATAGTCCGCTGATATACAATGTTTCGTTTCGGTTTCCCTGTTCGCTATCCAATCGGTTGTACGGGTCGATAACGAGGGCTTTTATACCTTTCTTCCTGACAAGGTATTTTGCCTTTTCAAGAATGTTATCGATTTTGAAATTGTCTGGTGGCGCGATGAAGAAAAAATTTTTTTCCAGATGTTCCTTGACATTCCTGTATTCGCCATATCCCAGCGTATTCCGGCTGAATTTCTTTCCGGTGAACTTCTCAATCAGTTTTGATGCATGATAAGCGAGGGGAGCGTTCTCCGGACTGAAATAAGCGAACCGCCAGCCGTACCGAATATTTAATCTTTCTGCAATTTCGTCAATAAATTCAGATTTACCGCTTGAAGGTATACCGGTAACGATACAAAGCCGCTTCGTCTCAAAAGAGCATAATCTGTCAAAATTATCATGCCCGATCGTTACCCCTTTTTGCAAACCGTACTCAAACAGCGCGTCAAGGGATTGCTCAAAGTCCGATATCTGGAACACCCCGTCAACTTTAACATCCTGTGCACTTTCCAGACATTTCAAAAGCGATTCCCGTCCGAACTTTATCAGATGTTCGTTGGCGTCCTTACATCCCTCTCCGTAGGTTACTATCTTGCATCGTTCAGCGCCGAACCTCCGTAACAGTTCATCCCGTAGCCCAACCCCTTTTGTATCGGTATCGACAGCGATGTAGACTGTTTCCTTATCGTCAAAATAATCTTCGATGTAGTCGTCGAGGTAGAATAGATTGGCGTTTGCGCCGTTCGGAACGCTTACAACATCCGTTCGTCCGCAGGTATGGAATGAAAGGGCGTCGATTTCGCCCTCTGTGATAATAACCTCTTTTGTTCCTTTGATTCCGTCAATGTTGTACGGAAGCAATTCCGCTCCGCTGACAAGTTTGAAGCATTTATCTCCGGTTCTGAATTTGGTATTAAGCAACTCCCCGTCCCGGTAGTAGTTGAATTGGACTGTGTTGGCTTGCCCCTCTTTCTGTGGCATCCATTCCAGCCCCTCTGTTACTTTTAAAGATTTCAACGTCTCCTCACTTATTCCGCGCCCCTTAAACCACGACAGCGCTTTTGCCCCCATTTGCCGCCCTGTTCCTGACGGTGGTTCCGGTTTTTTATATTCCGTTTTTTTGATAGACAGAGGTCGCGGGTTATAAAAAGGTTTTCGCCAGTTCTCCTGCTTTGGAGCGGCACATCCGCTGTATCCGCAATAGTGGCAATTGAACATACCTGTCGCAAGGTTGCAGGAAAGGCTCTTATCGTGCCTGTTCTTGCGTTTATCGCGACATTCAGGGCAATATGTCTTTATCTGCCCGCTTGTCCGTTTATAGGGAACTTCGATATGTAGTTCTTGCCATCTCATCATAACCCGTTTTTCTTTTTCCTGCTAATTCTTGCTAATTCTTGCTGATTCTCGCTAATTCTCGCTGTTTCTCGTTAAAATGGTAAATCACTGGTATTCCCGGCAACCGGCATCTCATCTACGCTTTCGCTTGTCACGGGCTGGGGAGCGTATTCTATGCCTGATCCGACATAAAAGAATCGGCGTATTGGCTTGTCGTTCTTCTTTCGTCTGCGAAACAAAAAGCGTGTGTGTTTCGCCGTACTTCCCTGTTTCTTTCCGCCCCGAAAGGCAAAGATTGATATACTTTTTACCGTTGGCAGCGAGCTTGATTTTGTCTTTCGGCAAATCTGTCAAACAAACTGAAATGTTAATAAGTCCCATTTTCTTAAATTTTTCAAGTTTTACATAAAACGCCCCCAAACCCCCATTTCCGAGGATTCAAGATACTTCTCAAATTTTCAAACTTTACCCTCAAGCCATTTTAAGCCATTTTAAGCCGCTTTCTTTTCGGTTATGGTAACTCCATTACCGGGCATATAAAAGTCGAAATTTGGCCTATTTCTGCGCGAAATTAGGGTATTCGTTCTCTACTCTGCCTGTCCGGTAAGTGCGCTCACTTATGTTTTCACATAATCCCAAGTTTCGTCGCACTCGTTGACTTGTTACCGGAACATTCCGCCTGAATCACATGTTCCACTGCTTTAAGCCGTCGTTCCACCACCATGAAGCCGATGGGCGGGGAGGCGCATCCGGCGGAACGGTTGTACTTCCCGTCCCGTATGTGCGTGTCCCGTCCGGCCTCATCCACTCGTCCGCGCCGAGTTGTGGCGCGTGAGTTTTCTCCTGCCCCGATGTGGGGGATGAGGAATTGACGTTAATAAATTTCTCAATTTTATCCGGCCTTGTGAAAAATTCGGGCGTCAGAAACTTGTAACCCTCGCCGATGTGGTACTTGTCTTTCATTGCCGATTCGAGGGCTTGCAGCATTTGCGCAGGGGTAAACCCCTCTTTCAGCCTCGCATTGAACTGCCGCCTTACTTTGTCGATTGCCCTAAAACGACTGCCCCGTATCCGGTTGAACCCGGCAATGAATTCTGAAAAATCGCTGGAATCTTTTTTTTCTTTGCCGGAATCTTTTTTTTCTTCTTTTTCTTTATCTATTTCTTTTTCTTCTTTTTTTTCTTTGCCTTTATTATTATTATTATTATTTATATTATTATTTATATCTAGGATATCTAAGTTACCTATAGTGACTAGGGGGTTTTCGACACCGAAAATTGGGTTTTTTTGGGTTATAGTTGGGTTTTTTTGGGTTATGGTTGGGTTTTTTTGGGTTATGGTTGGGTTTTTTTGGGTTATGGTTGGGTTATTTTGGGTTATGGTTGGGTTTTTTTGGGTTATGGTTGGGTTAATATTTCTCGGTCTTCCTCCATTCATCCCATTGTTTTTTTGCTTTTCAATAAATGCATTGCGAGCATCCATCCACACCCTCATGCGTTCCTTGTGTCTGCCTGAAAATAGCATACCGTCCATAATAGTCAAGAGGCGAATTTTCACACAATAATCTATTATAGTACTCAATTCTTCGGGCGAAACATCAAAGTCGGCAGATAAAACCTCACAGTTTACATCATCCCATAACATTTCGTAGTTTTCGCTGTTGGTAAGTTCCTCAAGCATAAAGTTCCAAACAGCATAACCCGTCGCTCCATGCTTTTTCCTGAGTGCAATTATCTTCGCATCACTTCTCATATCTGAATCGTGCGTAAAATAATTAGCGTTATTTTTTATCTGTCTTGCCATAATTGTATCCTTGCTATTTGCCTAACATTTCCAACTTGGTACACGTACACAAGTTCATTTTTTCTCAATTCATTCATCCATCGTTCTATAGTATCGGACTTAATCTCATCGTACATGAAGAGCTGGCTGCCTAAATACGTGGCATTCCATCTAACAAAGCCTTTATCGTCACTCAAGTTCTGTAAACCGATAAAAAGTAACCTCGCACCGTACGATAGCATTCCTATTTTCTCATCTTCCCAAAATTCAGGATTTATCGTTCTTATTCTTGCCATAGTCGTATCATTACATATAGTTTAATATCTAACGCCGCAGATTTTCATTGGCGGGCGTCCATTGCCGCAACGTGTTGCGATCTTGTTTAACACGTCCGGCAAGTGGCGCGGGTACTGTTTGGCGGTTGAAATACGAATATCAACCTCCGACTTGTTCAGAGCTTGTAACATCTCTGACTGTTGAATCTGAATAATGTTCATATTTGCTGTTATTATTTTGCCCTCTTACAGCTTCGGGCATTGCTTTGTAAGGTAGTCGGGACTCGAACCCGATATTTTGTTCCGCTTTCAAAAGGCTATGAATCTTTGTCGCATCATCATTTTACAGCGACTAATTCCAACCTTTCGACACTACCTCATTTCAATATTAGTTATTTTCGCTCCCGGAACACCTCCTCAATCAAATTATCCGTCAAATATATGTTTGTACTGCCCACCTGCGTGAATCAGCCACAGACGGACGCAAAAAAACAATATCCTGACGTCCACATAATAAAATACTTCCTGAAGGCGGGTGAAACGAAGCTCCGGCAAAACCGAAATCTCCGTTCGCATCCGCTTCGTACGACAGTCGAACGAAGCGCCGATGATGATGTTTTTTATTCTTACTTCCATATTACTACATTTTCTTACCTGATTAATATCCTGTTAACTCTGATAGTGTTTCGCCGGATCAAAAATGGCTAACGGCTCAACCTCCATATTGAAAAGTTTGTCTATGTCCGACGGAAGGATCGCAGACAAAAACTTCCCGTTATCCTGATACCTGTCGAGACTTTTCACTGTGTCCACAAGCTCACTTATCCTATTGCAGACCGCAAGCAATGTATTAGCAACTAAACAGGCAGAATTTTCCCGTTCAATACGCATTAACAATTCCTCCGAAAATCGGATCTCCACCATTTGACCACCCTCCATGCGGTAAGTAGGCAACTTTTTCCCAAAGCAGGATTTAAACATATCCGTGATGCTCATGCTTTCGCCTGTCACTATCTGACGGGCAAAATGAAACAGGTTTTCCGGACGCGAATCCGTGAAGATGTCCCTGTAATCCGATGATACCAAATCATTGACAACCGTATAACACGACAACCGCGCGTTGTCTACACCCTCCCGGATGCTCCCGTCAGGGTTATAATCGCCATCCTCGCCGCCGTAACGTCTTATGGCATCCATCCGCTTTGAAAGGGCATAGTATTTCCAACGGCCTTGAAACTCCCCGTTATATTCACTCAATATCTCTTTCCATCTGTTCAATCCTGTGATCACGCTGTGAAGGTATAATTCTCCCAGACACAATTCATAAAAGTGAATCGAAGAGGTCGCCCGTATCCTTACGTTCTCTTTCTCCTCGCGTTCGTAAAACTTTGGGCTGAACAATATCCTGCTGACGCAGATCTTGTCGAAAACAATATTAAAAAACTTGCCGAGCTTGCTCCCGTCGTCTACTTTTTTAAAAAAATCGTAACTTACATAATTATTCATCTGTTCCGTATTATATGCATGTTTAGCGGTTAGATAACTTCTTTTACATTGTCTCTTGCATGAACGCTTCGTCAAACGGAACGGCATTGTTTTTTTTGTCCAAATAATAAAAACTGCTAGCAACATATTTTGAATACCGTTCAATATTGATTATTGTATGACCTCTCGAAAGACAGTCTGCAAAATAATCCGTTGCATAAGACACAAACTCTTCAATCTCATCACAGGGAAATTTTTTCTTGGCCTCCTCTTTGATGATTGGCAGAATCTCATCATTGACAAGATCGCCTATTCTATCGCATTCAAGATATTTTATTATCCTGTCTATCCTGTCCCGATTGATCCGGTATGTCTCTATCTGTTCTTCCCTTGAAAACATCATTTTTTTTGTAATCTGATTATTGGCACGGGGGGTTAATATCCATTCAATATTCCAGTGACAAGCATTGTTTACATCCCCGTCTTTATATCTGATAAGTTTATACCCGTTCGGATTGGGAACGAAATGCCGGGCAACCAACATTCCGACAGAATAAGCCGTCGTCTCACTATTTTTAGATAGTCTGTATACAATTACCTTATTTTTTTTCTTTCCACGTGAAAATCTATATCTACATTCTCTTTCTTTCAAAAGCCCTCTCTTTTTATTCCTGCACCGTCCCATATTGGATATTTCATATATGGGATAGCCCTCGACAGTCTTCCATTCTTCTACGATCTTTTTCATGTTTTCTTCATTTTTTATGGTTGTACTCCTCTAAAAACCGTTTCAACTCTATGGGAGCCGGTTCATACCTCAGCATCTCCAGGATGCTGTTAACGTTCAGATAGATAAAAAAATCAATTCCCTCCTCCATATCCAAACTCACGATCCGGTCAGCCAGCCATTTCCGGTAGGCATCTCTTTCGTTTTTGTTTTTAGGCTTCATCGTCGTATACAGTTCACTCGCCGATACAAGCGATCTGTTATCATTCTTAATTGTTTTGATAATTGCCATATCTCGTATTATTTTTTATGTGTTATAATTTGATTATTGATTACAGGCCGGATCGTAAACTTTCCGGATGATTATTGTATCAGACGCGTCCAGTTCCATCAGTCGGGTAAAGTTGTATTGAACCGTTGATGTTTTACCATTTCCGTTCTTAACAGGCTTGATTCGTCCATCCTCTACCCAATTCCGCACGCGCGCCTTAGTGAACTTCTTATAAGCCTTATTTTGACTTACATACTTCGGCCTTTCGCCGATTTCTTCCAAGCCCTTTTGAGCGCCTATTCTAACGGCGATGGTAAGTATTTTCTCCAATTCTTCAGGCGCGATCTGATAGTCCATTTGTTTGTCTTTTACTTCTCGTTGATATCATCACTTTCTACTTCAATTACATACCCGTTTCCCGGATATTTTATCTCCACCCGTCCTGTAGACGGGCTTACATAGCTCACCGTCGCCCATCCGCCGCCTAATTTCGGGCAGCGAACCCTCATACCTTTTTTGATTTTTCGTTTCATATTGCTTTTCTTATTTCTTTTATAAAGTCATCATACCTTTCTTCGCCGGGGGTCATCATATAATGCCAGTCAATTATTATCCGGACTGTTTCCGCTTTGCTATCAGTGTTGTATAAACTCATAGCTTCTTCTTCATTCATTTCGTCAAGCGCGGCAAGGTCTGCCTTTACGCTCTCTATTACTTCTGTTTTCATAGTGTGTATTTGTTAAAGTGTTTTTCTATACGTATACTAAATTAGCTTTCTTGAAACAGCGCCATTCTTGTTTCTCTGTATCAAAGTAGGTTTGAACGGTGTCGTTTTTCTTGCGCGTGTCATTGCCGGCGGTTGCCGGTACAAGCCTGTCGCTAAGCGTGCCGTAAGCCTCTCGTATCGAACCGTCTACTTTCTGAAAGTAGAATTTGACGATGCGAATTGCCATTAAAATTCGCAGTTTCATGTTCGCCCAGGCGACTTTCATTGCCTCTGCAATTGTAAAACCATTACGTTTGACGAACTGCCATGCAAGAAGCATAAGTTCTGATAAAAATTGTTTTGCTCTCATTGTCGTAAGTTTTTAAATTGTTATAATGCCGTTTTAATTTTATGATGCAAATATAAGTATCATTTTAATTGCTACCAAATATTTTTAGTTAAATATTCTTAAATAATTAAATTGGTATTTTAATTAAATTATTATAGTTATCTTTGCACTTTAATTATATATGTACAGCCAAAACAATCGTTAAAATGAGAATTAAAGAGATATTAAAAGAAAAGGGTTTATCGCAAAAGGAATTTGCGTCAAGGCTCGGAATGAGTGAAGTGGGTTTTTCAATAGCAATATCTGAAAAAGGCAATCCCCCTATCAATAAGATAAAAGAAATTGCCGCCGCCCTTGGCGTTCCGATAACCGACCTTTTCGAGCCGCCGGCAAGCGACGCTATTATTTGCCCCAAATGTGGGGCGAGGCTCGAAATCAAGGTAAAAGAGTAGTTTGTCTTCGTTGTCATTGTAGTAAATTTTTAAATGGCTACTTCTTAAATCATCATTTCACCCTTATCAAAGATTTTCAGACGCATACTCTATCAATTCGTTCCGTTCCTTGAGGAATGCAATAGACGCCATGACGATTTTCGTCTCGCCGCTGGTAAGTTCGTCCCATGTTGCCTTTTTCTTGGCGGCGTGCCATGTCTTAGTACTTACGCCGCATCTTTTTGACACCTGCGGCAAATCACCGTTCTTAATATGCGCCTGTATCGCGGCCACCACTTCTTTAAATTCATTCTTTTTCATCTTTTTTTTCTTTATAATTAATACTGTATATCATTTTTTCTTTATATCTTTGCCTCTATTCTTTTGGCATAATTCGTTACCGTTTCATTACGGTTGGTATCACAGTGCAAAGATACCGAAAGTAAATCGGTAAATGCAAATAAAAATAGATTTATTTTCGGCGATAGTGTGTTAAATATTGTTTATTGGTTGATTATGAGTGAAATATTATCTATATGAAAAAAGAAAATTGGAATTTATGCATCTCTATTGTTGCCATCGTAACAAGTACAATAGCAATATGTATGACTTTTGATAGCTTTTCGCTTAGCGAAACGGCCTATCTGGGATGGATTGTGGCAGTCCTGTCTACACTGGTGGTAATACTCATCGGGTGGCAAGTGTATTCGTTTTTTGATTATAAGGATTCGTACAAAAAAAATCGAATCTATGGCAGGGCTTTTAAATTACCAAATCAGCATGGTCAATATGTCCACGGGAATGGCGCTCTCTGATTTCTATTATAGGCTACTTACTGATGATACAAGAGATATTGAATTTAAATTTATGCATTCCAGTGTAATAACGATCATGCACGCAAGCGAGATCAAAGATATAAAAACATGTAATTTGATAGTCAAGCTGATGCTTGAGGTGATTGTAAAACCGGAAAAAATAAGGTTGTCCAAATACCATAATAAATTGATATTTGATATTATAGCACAAGTACAACATGGAAATGAAATTTAACGATACAATGACTTATTGCGAATATTGGCGAAAATTGAAACAATCTAAATTCACTAAGTTTGTGAATGGAATTGATAACGCATTCGTTAAATTGCTTTTCGGTTTCAGGGGAAGCCCTCAAAAAAACCTGGTTTTTGGAAATATTATCAGTCATAGTAATTTGAATTTTCACAAATATACAGATTTATTTTCGGTAAAAACAAGATGGGAATGAAAAAAAGATTATTAGATTTCTTGGCATACTCAGGTATAAGCCAAAAAAAATTTGAAGTAAATTGCGGCTTATCTAATGGATTCGTAGATAAGGTAGGGGATAGCATCCGCACAAATAATCTGAATAAAATATCAACTGTTTATCCCGACCTGAATATTAATTGGTTAAAAACCGGCGAAGGCAGCATGTTAAAATCCGATCCGAACAATGTTCAATTCAACGATCTTAAAGTTGCGCCCTCAAAAAACCTTATCCCTTTTTACGATGATGTAACAACGATAGGAGGGGTTAATGACAGGAACGCAAACACAAACGGCGTTTCTTCGCCTTCGGAATACATAGATACCGGCGACTGGTTCAGGGAGGCGACGGCGGCTATCCGGAACTATGGCGATTCTATGATAGAATATTCTCCGGGCTGCATTCTTGCTTTGAAAGAAGTAAAAGAAAGACAACTAATTATATGGGGGAAAGATTACGTGATTGAGACCAGCGAGTACCGAATAACCAAGAGGGTACAACGAGGAAAGGACGAAGAACACATCCGAGCATATAGTTCCAATACGGAAACCTATCCTGATGGGCAACTCGTTCACGAGTATCTCGACGTGGCGTGGAAAGACATCCGTCGCATCTTTCTTGTGCTTGGCTATGTAGTCAAAAAGAATGGCGGAACGATAGTATTCAGCAACCAAAACAAGTGAATCACTAATTATTAAAGTATACAGTCATGAAACGAACATGTAAAACGGCTTGCGCCAAAGAGTTATGAACATGCTGTGAGTTCTATGTTACCGAAATGTTAAAAAATAAACAATGTACACATGAAAAAACTTATATCCCTTGTATTATTACCCCTGATGTTCACCTCCTGTTTTTCAACACGCGCGGTGATTGATGAACCAAATCTGAATGCGGAATTTATCGGCGTCGAAGCCGGCACAATTGAATTTGAAATGGGCGAACCCGACAGAGTTATTGAAACCGAACGCGGATACGATTATTTCTATACCTATCCGGGACATTGATACCGCAGGTTCGCTTTCAACGACAAAGATGAAGTCATTGGCGTTAAAAGCACAACAACGGTAAAACGCCGGCAATTCAGCGGAGGGAAAACCGCCGGAGCCATCATTAGCTTTGGAGTCATCCTGCCGATTGTTGTTTTGATCGCTGCGGGGGCAAGTAACGAATAAATACCCACCATGATTTAAAACCGGACGATCTTGCAGAAATAGGAAAAAAGCAAGTAAATTAGCAGTAATTAAAATTATACAGACATGGAACAGAAGAATCCCATACGCGAGGCCGAACGCTATCTGGAAAACGCGCAACAGATACTCTCGGAAAAAGCCGGAAAAGACGGCGACTACTACAATGACAGCAAGTACGTAAAGATGGCCGGCAATACGGCGTGGAGCGGAGTACTGGTCGCCCTTGACGCGGTACTGGGCGTCCGCGCCGGACTAAAAAAAAGACAACGCCCCGATTTCAAAGACTATCAGGCGGCCATCTCGAAAAAAGACAGTAAAATGCCTCGCGTATTATTAAACGCCTATGATTTATTACACAAATCATTAGGGTATGATGGCGTCACCCGTTACAAAGTCGTCCAGGACAGTCTTGAACAGGCAAGAATGATACTTGCATGGGCTGAAAAAAACTATCAGGAATATTAATACGCGGAACAATAAAAAACAGAAGAAATAATGGAAACACTGATTATTTTAGCAATAGTAGGAGTGCCTTGTCAGGCAGTAAATTACAAATAAATTACAAAATATCTGTAATATTCTGACTATAAGTAGCTAACAAACAGCCTTCCAAGCTGAGGGTCGCGGGTTTGAGTCCCGTCTTCCGCTCTCAAATTTTAACGCTAAATATCAGCAAAATAAGGGGTTCAACGACATGTTGAGCCTCTTGTTTTTTTATATGA
>JAIROL010000076.1 GCA_031257565.1 Tannerella sp.
ATACAAAAATGTTTTTAAAGTCACTGAAAATAGAGAATGGAAGTACCGTTGTGAGAGATATTCTTTTTCACAAAGGGATTAATCTTATTATTGACGAGACTAAAACATCCGATAAAAAAGAATCAGGAAATAATGTTGGTAAAACCACAGTAATAAGGCTAATTGATTACTGTTTGGGGGGAAAAGGTGAAAATATTTATAAGGATACCGAATTTGCTCAAAACACAAATACGGAAGTTGAAACTTTCCTAAAGCAAAATAATATAATCATCACACTGTCACTGGTTGATGATTTGGATAATCCTTTGACTGAAATTTGTATAAGGAGGAACTTCCTCTCTCGTAATGATAAAATTACTGAAATAAATGGCGAATCTTACAAAGGAAAAGATGCCTTAGCAAAAGAACTTAAAAAACGTATTTTTAACTCGGAGGAAGATAAACCCACTTTCAGACAAATTATCTCTAAAAATATTAGAGATGAAAAGAACAGGCTACAAAATACGTTAAAGGTATTGCATGCCACTACAACGAAAGATGAGTATGAGCCGTTGTTTCTATTTTGGTTAGGAATAGAACTAAACTCCAATGCATATAAAGACAAACTAAATAGAGATAGAAAAACGGAAGAAAACCTGCAAAATCGGTTAAGAAAAGAAAGTACTCTGTCAATGATAGAGCAATCACTTTTGGTAATCGAAAGAAGTATTCAGGAATTAACAACGAAAAAGGAGACTTTTAATATCAACCCATCATTTGAAAAAGAGTTGTCAGAATTGAATCAAGTAAAATTTGATTTAAACAGATACTCTACTAAATTGAGCCGTTTTGAAATGCGGAAAGAGTTGGTCGTTGAAAGTAAGAACGAGTTGGAAAGTGAGAAATCCAATGTTAATGTAGCTCAAATCCTTAATCTCTACAATGAGGCAAAAGCATTAGTCCCAAATCTTCAAAAATCATTTGAAGACACATTACGGTTTCACAATCAAATGATTGACGAGAAAATGAGATATATTGTACGTGAATTGCCGGACTTAGACAAAAATATTGCAGCCATAAAACGGGAAATTAACCTGTTATTGGCTAAAGAGAAAAATCTTACCGTTCATTTGAATAAAAATGGAGCAGTAGATGACTTACATAAGATAATCACAGAATTAAATTCAGAGTTTGAGAAAAAAGGTAAAAATGAAGAATTGAAAAGGCTTTGGGAACAATCAATAAAGAGTATTGCAGAAATCGACCAAAAACTTAGCCAAATCAATGAAAACCTTAATTCAAAGGATGAATTAATACAACAACGAGTTGCAAAATTCAATGAGTATTTTTCAACTGTTACCTATAAACTTTATGGAGAACGGGAAATATTAAGTGCAGACCCAACAGATAAAGGTTATGAATTTAAGATAACACCTGTAGCGGGAAACCCTGGAACAGGAAAGAAGAAAGGTCAAATAGCAGCATTTGACCTCGCCTACATACAATTTTCCGATAATATGAATATTAGATGTTTGCACTTTATTCTTAACGACCAGATTGAAAACATTCACGATAATCAAATTGAAAATTTACTTACTGAAATAGTCCTTGAAACAAATTGCCAATACATATTACCAGTACTTCGAGACAAACTTCCTAATGATATTGAAGTAGCACAATATGAAGTTTTAACTCTTTCCCAATATGACAAATTGTTTAAGATTTGAACAACTCAAAATCAGACGTTAACTTATTTCTTTTTCAGTTTGCGCATTTCCGAAACGATCTTATTTTTTACTTAATTTTATTCCAAACCAAATGATCCCGCCGATTAATCCGAGCAATGCCGATATCAGTAAAACTGTCCCCAAGACGGAAGTAGCGGCATTCACTTGTACGCGGACGGTTTTGTCTTCCGTTTCCACTTTCCGGTTATCGGCCATGGCTTCCGTTTTGATTTTCACTTCCTGTGCGCCGACGCCGCCGTCTTCGGGCGGCAAAATCCGAATATTGACGCTTGCCTCTTTTTCGGGGTCGAGCGACTTGATAACATCGGGCGTAATCACGGCTTGCCAGCCCAAGGGTTTTTCTGCGCTGATTTTGATATTATCCAGGCGGCGACGTCCTCCGTTACGGACGGTGATATCCATCGAAACCTCCTGTCCGGCGGTTATTTCGTGATACAGGCTGTTGGCGCGGACTTCTATTTTTCCTTTCCCGCGGGGGATAATTTCCAGTTGTTCTTCCCCGCTGACCGTTGCTTTCAGATCGGCTATCGTTATATTTTCAAGGTTCTTGCCTTCCAGTTTGCCGTATTCCGCATTAGTCAGGGCCAATACCTGAAAATGTATCGGTTTGTTTATCACGACCTGCTCATCGTCCCTGTCCGGCAAATAGATTTGTAATGTCAGTTTCTTTACGTTTACTCCCTGTGCAAATCGAATCTGGGAAACTTTACTTCCCCCGTCCGTGAAATCATACGTGATTTGCCGGGGTAAATTGATGATAACCATGCGATAAATATCGTCCGACGTCGAAAAGCGTTCCAACGAGAGTTGATAAGCCGCGCTTGAACTAAGGTCGGTTTCCTGCGAAAACTGCATGGCGGCAATATCGATCATATTTGAGCTCCCGCCTTTTTTCAGGTAAATGTTTTTTTCGTCTTTTTTATTGTTGTAATTCAGGGATACGGTTAATGATTCGGCGTCTTTCAGCAATTCAAAATCGGCTGTTCCGGTTTTTCCGAGTTCGATAAACGGCAACCTGAACTCGTAAGGCGAGCCGATGATTGTTTTGCTTTCATTATCAACCAGCGAGACATAAATATTGTAGATTTTCCCCGACCGCATTTCGGGCGTGAAAACGTCGAAATGCTCCCTGAACTGGTTGAGGTATTCTTCATTGCCTTCCAATGCGCTCTTCAGCGTTACTTTCACTTTGCGGTCTCCACGCTCGTTCTGGTATTTGACCGCCTGTTCGACCGTGATGTACGACTGTTGCGAAATAAGTTTCAAAATCAATTTCTGGTAATCGACCTCGCTACTCAGCAATTCATTTTTAGACCGGTTTAAATCATTCAAAGCAAGCGCTCTCTCTTCGTACAACTTGACGTCGTTTTCATATTTTTGCCTGGCTACTTCATAATCCGCTCTCACTTTCTTCAAATCCAACAGCAGAGACGCTTCATTGTCGCCCTGACAAAAACCGTCGACAGCCATAAACAAACTCAAAAACAATACCCAACCCCATTTCAATACCCTTATCATCATTCTTAATTTTTAGTTCTTAACTCTTAATTCTTAATTCTCAATCCAATAGGAGCTCTCTAATAATAAATATATCTTATCTTTATATTCATTTGCTATCTGATAATTTTTATTTATTGACGACTCCATAGCTTCTGTCATTTTCAAAATCATACATTGTTTTCCTGTTCAAGTCGGCGATTGACAGCCGGTAAGTAATATATGCGTCGATATAGCCCAACTGAATCTGCGACAACCGTTCCTGCTCGATGGATAATTCCTGTCCGGTCATATCGCCGCTTTCGAAGCGCAACCGGCATATCCGGTAATTTTCGAGGGCGACGTCCCGGTTGCGCTGATTAATCCGGAAGCGTTTTTCGGCTTCATACACGTTACGGACAATTTTCCTGATCTGGGTTTCAATAGTCCGTTTCGTATTCTCCCGTTCCAGTTTTTGTTGATTCAATCGTCGTTCTTCCCGTTGAACCAGATTTTTGGAACGTCCCCAATCGGCAATCGGATAAGAAAGCGTAAATACGATTCCGCGATTAGAGGGACGATCGGACATATTTTCGAAAGACGATTGCAGCAAATCTCCCGGCGAACCGTTTTCCCTTGTGCTTAATCCCGTAAAATTGTAGTAAGCGGAAATATTGCCTTTTACTTCTCTTTCACGTTTGGCTTTTTTGATTTCAATTTGCTGTAATTGAATATCAATATCGTTTTCCTGAATTTCCATCCGGTTATGAAAGGCTTCGTCGATTGCTTTTTGCCTGTCGATCAGGAAAGATTCAAATTCCATATCGGCAACCGGTTCAATCGAGTCGTTCAGATTTAATCCTATCAGCAGTTTAAAGTCGTCGTATGCCGCTTCCAGTTTCCCTTGACTTTCCATTAACCGGGATTCGTCTTGTCCGACAACAATTTCCGTAGTCAATAACTCGCCTTCGGGAAGATTTCCCGTCTCCATTTTCAATTTAGCAATACGGAATGCTTCTTTGGAATTGACCAGCCGGTCCTGATTGATTTTATTTTCGAAAGCGATACGGTAAACCTGGTAAAAGGCCGAAGTAACATTATATACAATATCCATTTGCGCACGGGTATAATAACAGACGCTCCTGCGGTAGTCCAATTCCGCCGCTTTCATGTTTTCTTTCAATTTGTTGGCGGTGAATATGGGTTGATTAAAGGAAAGCATAACCCGCGAATACACCTGATCCCGTTTCAACACTTCATTATTTTGCAGGGAAAGCGTAGTATGGTAATTCTCGTAATACATATTGGAAGAAAGATCGAAATTTCCGCCGGTAGGCAATACGTATTTGAAGCTCAAGTTTCCGCCGGCTTTCAGCGAGCCGGTCGAGTTGTAAACCGGCAATCCGTCGGCTTGAACAATCTCCTGAACACCCTCTTCCCACGACGGGGTAAAGAGATTGATATCCAAAAACGGCTTGAACTGCGCCCTGGTGTACAGATATGAATAGCGGGTAGCTTCCATATCTTCCCGGTAATAATGAACGGTGTGACTCTCGCCCAAGGCGATAGCAATCGCTTCGTCGAAAGTTATTTTACGTTGAGCATCGACAACTGCCGGTATCGCAAATAACAATAAAAACAGGATAAAAGAAAATCGTTTCATGCGTACAAGACCCCTCCCCCGTCCTTTCTCCACAAGAGAGAGGCGCGTGGGGTCTTCACCTACTTGGATGCTAATTAATAAACAGGATCGTTTCATATCAAGTCGCTTTCTATCAGGAAAACAAAAAACGTGCCAACAGTATAACCGTCTGTATTGTAAGCTATTATTGAATCCCGATTGATTTGTATTGAATGAGTTTTACACGAAATGGGTAATTGGGAATGGTTGCTTGCAATAAAATATTCCAGCCGGAGATTATTCTGTTTTTGATTTTACAGCGGGAACTACTTCTAATGAACAAATTTTTAACTGACTAAATATCAATCCTGTATAATTCGACCGAAAAATTGTTCAACTTAGATTGGGTAAAATCGTTTAGTTGATATTACCTTTGAAACCTAAAATATGATCCTGTTGAAATCATTATTCAAAAACAAGCAAAGCAGGTATGACTATCGTCAGATTTTTCTTGATTTTAATCGGTCGCTGCATACCATTAAAGATAAAAAATTCTTGCTTTTATCGATTGTTACCCGTATTTATGAATTTGTTCAGGCAAAAAACATTTATGTATTGTGGCAAAATTACGATACAACCCGGTATGTATTGATAAATCCGCAGGAAGAAACCGGTCCTGAATTATCCATATCATCGGATGACGGATTAATTAAATGGTTGCAGTTAAACGAAAAACCCTTGGTCGTTTCATTTGTCCCGGAATATATCAATATCTTCTCCGAAAACGATTTGAAAATTGTAAAACAGTTAAATTGCAAATTAATTTGTCCGCTCAAAGCAAATAATCAATTCCGGGGCGTCATTTTCATGGGCGAAAAAGAAAATAAAAAGGCATACAACGCAAAAGATGTGGAGACTTTATCCGTATTGCTGGATAATACGGCCCTGGCTATCGAAAATGTTTCCTATAACGAAGAACGGGGCGCTCACCTGAAGCGCATGATGCAAACCGACCGCCTGTCCGTAATCGGGCAGCTGGCTGCCGGAGCTGTGCATGAGATACGTAACCCGTTGACGAGCATCAAGAGCGCCATACAATATATACAGGGCGATATTAATGACCCGAAAAAACAAAAAATAATTCGCCTGACCTTGTCGGAAGTAAACCGCATCAATGAAATACTGACCGGACTGCTGTCTTTTTCGAGGCAAAACAATCCGGTTAAGCGTGAATTTAATTTGATCTCAATGATCGAGCAGACACTCCAGCTTGTCAGGAATACGCATATCAAAAAGCAAATCCGGTTTATAGCCGACTTTGAAACTTCACCTCTGCCTGTCGTTGCCGATCAGGATCAGTTGAAGCAAGTGATTATGAATATTCTTCTGAATGCGATCGACGCTATCCGGGAAGAAGGTTTTATCCGGATAGCGATTTATCCTTCGCTGATGGATAGGGCGACTTATTATCATATTGTTATCACCGACAGCGGAACAGGCGTCAATGAAGATCAACTGGAAAAAATATTCGACCCCTTTTATACAACCAAAGAAGAGGGTACCGGACTGGGATTATCTATTTCGTATGGAATAATCCATCGCCACGGCGGAAATATTGAAATACGAAATCATCCGGATGGAGGCGCCCGGGTGGAAATACAGTTGCCTGCCGGATTAGAAAACATCAGCAAATGACAATATATCATATTTCGCATTGAAAGAATTAATTATGAAGTTATTGATTGTAGACGACGAAGAAAATATCCGCCTGATCCTTGAAAGTGTATTTTCGGAAGCAGGGTATGAGGTAGAAACGGCAATAAATGGTTTGCAGGCTATGGAAATAATCAAAGGTTTTCGTCCCGAAATCATTTTATTGGATAAAAATATGCCCCACCTGAACGGATTGGACACGCTGCAACGGATAAAAAAACATGATCCGAATACCGTAGTCGTCATGGTAACGGCTCATGGAGATATTACTTCGGCGGTTAAAGCGATGAAAATGGGGGCTTACGACTATATAGAGAAGCCTTTCGACAATGACAAAATGCTTTTGTTGCTTAAGCGCGCCGGAGAACATTACCGGCTGCAAGCGGAAGTCCTGAACTTGAGAAGCGCCGTAAACAAACGGTTTTCCTTTGAGAATATCATTGGAAACACTTCCGCCCTGGACAAAGTACTGAAGCGCGCGGCAAATGTCTGCGAAACGGACGTTTCTGTTTTAGTCATGGGAGAAAGCGGAACGGGAAAAGAACTGATAGCCAAGGCGATTCATTTCAACAGTCACCGGAAAAACAAGCCTTTGATAACGGTCAATTGCGGCGCGATTCCTTTGCAACTGATGGAAAGTGAATTATTCGGCCATGAAAAAGGCGCTTTTACGGATGCGAAGGAACTGAAAATCGGGAAATTTGAACAGGCGCAGGGCGGAACTCTTTTCCTGGATGAAATAGGCGAGCTTCCGTTGGACGCCCAGGTAAAATTACTCCGGGCGCTTGAAGATAAAAAGATTAGCCGGGTTGGGGGAAAGAAAGAAATAGAGGTCGATATCCGGCTGATTTCGGCTACAAATAACAACCTGTTTGAACGGGTACAGAACAACACTTTCCGTTTGGATCTTTTTTACCGGATCAATGTCTTTGTCATTCAGCTTCCTTCTTTGCGGGAACGCAAAGAAGATATTCCGTTGTTGACAGACCACTTTATCCGGAAGCATAATAAGTTGCTTCATACGAAAGTGACCGGCTGTAACAGGGAAACATTAAATATTTTGCAGACATATACCTGGCCCGGTAATATCCGCGATTTGGAGAATGCGGTTCAAAGCGCCTTGATTGTTTGCAAAACAGGAAAAATACAACCGGAGCATTTGCCTGCCCGTTTGATCTCCCAAGCGGGAAACGCGGAAAAGGAAACGATTATGAAGGCTCTTGAACAGTGTAAATACAATAAAACGGATACGGCTGTATATCTTAAAATGAGCAGAAAAACGTTGTTCAATAAAATGAAAAAATACGGATTGCCGGAATAAAAGGGTTAAACAGATTGCGTCTTATGGCAGAAAAATTTTACGGGTATAGGAATTTTGTCGTACACCCCTTTTGCTTCGCATTACTATTGATGCAATTATCTAAAATTAAAATCCAAATAAAATGAAGACAGCAATAATTACGGAGAAGTTATCACGACTGATAATCGCGATTATCATTGTGTATTGTTCACCGGCTTAATATATAACGAATACCCTGCCATGAAATACCTGTTTTATCGGGTAATATATCCAATAAAAATTCGGGTATTTCATACGCATTTTCCCACCAGTTTCTACCGGAAGAATTAGTCCATTCCGTAAATCTGTTGTCCGGAGTGTCGGAATCATTAAAGACTATAGCCAGTCTGATTTTTTTGAACGGATATAACCGGGCAGGCGAACTGTACTCCGGGCCTTCATATTCCCATTTATCCCATAAACTCAAACAGATTTCATAGACCGTTTCATATTCCCCTTCTTTATTTTTGTACTGTTTTACAACCCGGTCAATGTATTGTTTTTCCTGCATCCAATCCGGTCCGACATTAATTAGTAATTGGGAACTTTTGTCTGTAGGGGGCATTAAAGCACACTGTATGGTATATTTGGTTATATTCACCTGTTCTCCGTAGCGACCACTGCCATTATCGGCATTGATTACAAATTGCATGCAATCATTCGTATAGTATATTGAATTGGTTGTCATGAAAACATCGTCGCTTACCCTGGCCATGATATATAACTTTTGGTTCAAATCACTCCATCCCACTTTTATCCGGCATTTCCAAAAATTATTATCCGTAGAAACATTTTTATTCATTAGATGTTCCGTTATCAGGTATTTTTCCGGTACCCAATCCCAATCTGAAGTGTCGCCGTCCGTTTTCATTTTTACAAGCATGCTGTCCGGTATGTGAACGGCTTTAAATTGTCCGTAGGCAATGCCGTATTGCAAGAATATGAATATAAAGATTATATAACGTTTCATGTTTACATTATTTAATTTTTAACACTAAGGTAACATAGAACTCACAGCATGTTCATAACTCTTTGGCGCAAGCCGTTTTTTTAACGCTTCGCTAAAAGACCGTTGGTTGCATGTTCGTTTCATGTTTTGTTAATTAATATTTTTGATTATTACTTTGTTATATTCGGATTGATCCGTGTTGAGATTTAAATTCTTTTGGAAAAAATTGCTGTTTACCCTGATCGGATAATCCTGCATGACTGTTCGGATATAGGAAAACAGATTGTCTTCACTAACCGGTTTGGCCGTTTCCGGCATTTTTAAACTTGATTGTTCCCCGTTGGTTTGAGGCGTCTTAATCTGTAATTTATCTTCATACAGCAGTTCAACCAGAATCCTGTTTTGATAATTGGAGATTTCCTTTTTTAAATCGGGATTGTCTTCTATTATTTTTCTATCATAAAGATTCAGCCAGAATTTTTTAGTAATCATTTCAATAAAACTTCCTTTCCTGGTAGATAAATTCAGAAATCTGTTTTTTTCAAATTCATCGATCCGAACAACCAACTCTCTTAATTCCTTTATCGACAGGTCGACATTTTCCAGTGTTCCGACAATCGTATTCTCATCATAAACAGGGTTTAGTTGATCATACGATTTGCCCATAATGTCTATGGATTCTAAAATATCCGAATTGACAATCAAGCCGGAATCGGATGCGTGGTTCTTTTTTGCCAGGTATTCAATCATTTCGCGTAATAAATTTTTATTGGCAATATCAAGTCTTGTTACCGGGGTTAATTTATCAAGTTCCCTTTTAAAATCCTTTACGGTCATACTCCAATTACCGGAACAGGCTAAAATTTGATCGTCAACCGTATTCTTTTGAGTTATTTCCATTTTCTCTATTTTCTCAAAATTAAGTTTTAACCGATTACATCCCTTGATTTTATACGGCTGTAACCAGGCGCCCGTTTTTCCCGGTTTTTCTTCATGGTAATAATCCGACAGCGCCCATGTTGCAATAGCCCTTGCACGGGTCGACCGGTTCACAAACAGGCATTGAATCTTTACCGGCAATACGGATATTTTTTCTTTGACCTCATTTTCACTGATTAACCGGTCATCTATTTTCGCAACAAAATCGCCATCCGTATAAAAAGGAGCAATTGAGAAATCAATTCCCGAAAGAAGCGTCTCATCGTACTTAACGGATTTTTCAAATCCGTACGGATCAAATATAATATCTCCGTTTTCCAAACTTCGCGCCATCAGCATGTTTAACAAAACAGGCTCATTGTCAACTATTTCTTTCGTTATGGGATTCTTCATAAACGGTAAAAGGCGCACTACATAACAGGCCGACTTCTCTTTAATGATTTTTACCTCCCCATCTTGCATCATTATTATTTCTTCCATTACTTTATCTGTTACTATAGCCTGTTTTAGCGGGATTTCTTTGTAAAAACTTAAGCCTTGAGCGTCCCATACGCCAAATTCCGGATCGCCCATAATACGTGAAATACTGCTTCCGTCTAAAAAGTACAAGAGCATGGATTTGGATAACTCTTCCTGTTTTTTAGGAATACGTATATAATCGATTTTTATGTCATTTTGCAAAATTTTCTTCATTATGCGTTCATCCGCATGATGCGGTTTATTCGCATTGGCTCTGCGGTATTTGCCGTATTTAACAACTAACTGTTCTTTATAGATGGAATCACTCTTTATAAAATCGTCCGATTGCTCATAATCTAACTTTTTTGCGGTTTCAATCAATAATCCGGCGCTAATATAATTATCCAGTAAGAAAAGAGCCGCATCTTCCTGTGCCCATCCGTCCTGTATGGCCGTCAATTTTTTCAATTGGTTTTCATATTGTTGCCGCCCTACCGTAAATGTTCCGATTTTTATTACAATTTCATCGGCATCGCTTTTTTTGTTTATGGAGCATCCGGTCAGGAGAAACGATACGAACAGCGCCGAACAAATGAAAGTTTTTGTTATTGGAATATCCATATTTTATTTATTTAAAGATGATTTTCAACGGTAATCCGGTAAAGAAACAGTTGTCCTTTCCCTATTCCGGAATAGCTAAGAGTCATATTCCAGGGGCCTGTTTCCGTTTTGTCCTTATATTCGAAGGCTTTTTTAGCGTCGCATTCTACTGTCCATTCGTTATTTAGCCTGTATATCGCAATCTTTTTCCGGTCATATTCCAAAGCATTGGAAGACAATACATTTCCGTTTTTCAACAAGATTATTTCATCGCCGGATATAATAAATTTATAGACGTTTGTCGTTTCGCCCCGGGAAGCAAATTCGAAAACGGCGTCTATGTCCTGAGGTACTCGGCTTGTATTTACTTCCATTTTAAATGTTCCGGGCAAAGCATTAATATTATTAAAAATCACGTCTTCAAGTACTTTTTTTAATATATAGCCGCTCTGTGTCCCGTTGTGCGCATGAAGGTACAGATTTTTTTGCGAATCCGGAGTCCAGTCGCATAAACTTCGGGCAAACGATCCTCCATTCCCGGTATAGAAAGTGTAGTTCCTGTAATTTTTAATTTCCGGAATACTGTCCGATACGTTTATTTTTACATCGTCAAAATGTGCGTTTCGGGAAGAATTTGTCCAGAATCCCGGCCTTCCTTCCTTAAACGTATGATCGGTAGCCGTCAGGACGGATTCGTTATTTACGGTTGCCGTGAGTTTATCCCCGTATATTTTCAGACCCAAATCATACCATGCGCCGGTAACAAACGTTTCATTATCGGAAGCCAAAACCTTTTCATTTCCGTCTTCCGTTTTGATTAGCTGCCTTTTATATCCGTCCCCGTCATGAAACCATCTGAACAGGTAATAATTGAGACTGTCCTGGAAACAGGTGCAAATTCCAAAGCCGGAATCATCTTCTACTTTGGCGGCAACATTAAACGTGTAATCCTTCCAGAAGTCATTTCCAAAAATCAGTATTGCCGGTTTTTTGATACCGTCATCCGCGAAGCCTCTTATATCTTCGGTATATTCCCTCGTCCTTTTCCAATTTCCACTCATCGCCCACCAGTCGTTATGTCCGGCTTTCATGTTTTCGAACGGTTTTATCGCCTTTTCCGGCCTGTCTTTATGGAATTGATAATCCACCAGGTCATGAAAACTCTCTTCCTGAACCGGTGAGGCGGGAAAATAATAAGCGATATTGTCCAGAAGGATGCTTCCTTCGGATACGCCGATTCCCGTTTTTCCTTTCATTTCCGTACCCGATGTCAAATTGAAAACGGTTTTACCCTCTATTTTCAATTTTAAATACTCGCCTGTTTTTGCCAGGGCAATACTTTTAAATGCATTGTTTAAAAAATCTCCTTTCTTTTCGAAAATTAAATCATCGTGATCGCTATTGAACCGGCAATAGCGAACATTTGTCCGGTCTATACTGATGAAGCGATAATTTTTTTCGTTGACATAGTCAATGATAATGAGCAGTTTAGTCTGCCGTTCAGTCGCCTTTGCCGTAACTTGAAAGATAAAATCATCCTTACAGTCCGTTTTGTCCAGCAGGGCAATCTCCCTGTTTCCTTTTGGTGATACCAATACGCATGCCGACGATGTACTGTCGTTTATAATGCGCCAACCGTCCGGATTTTTGATTTGTAATTTATTGACGGGCGAGTCTTCAAAATCCAGGAAATACACCTCCCGCAACCTGTCAAAAGGAACATATTCCGGATCCATGGTCAATAATATTTCATCCATTTTGGCATCTTCGTCGTTGCTGAGCAAAAAAACTTCATTAATTCCCTGCTTAAAGGGCATGGCTGGGCCTTTCACCCAGTGCCATTTACCATAAACAGGGTCGTCTCCGTAATAATATCTTGTGTTGTTATACTGTATTCTAAACCAGTTTGAACAGGCGTCTTTCCAGTAGCACTTTCCCCAGAAGTAATATTTGCCTTCTTTTTTTACGGATATTTTATATTGGGCTACTCCCGAATTGCTTGCATGAACCCCTTTGCAGACTACGATTTTACCCCCGGAAGCATCTTCGTCACGCTCAATATAAAGAGGCGCCGTCACATAATCGGCATTTTCAGCTTCTATCCAAATATATTCTTCCGACCCAATGTCTTTTACGGAAGAAAGCAGAATAAACAGAATTGCACTCAAGATGAGCGCAATCGCGCCTGTTTTTTGTAAACGGTTATTCAATCTCATTGGTTGTGCTTTCTTTTAATGTTAAATAAACAATAAAAATAAATGGCGTTAACAAACTCGCTACAAACAAATCCGAAAACAGACATTCAATCATACATGCCAGGATACTGCCTGCCGGTCCTAAAAAAACGGTTTTATCTTTCTTCCCTGACTTGAATCTTCTTTTTGCCTGTTTCCAGACAAGAAAGAAGAGCCATAACAATGCCGATAATCCCAGAATACCCATGGTTGAAGCAACTATCAGATACCCGTTGTGCCGATTGATTTCGGCCGTGTTTATTTTGGGCAGTTCTTTGTAATAAATCCCGATTTGGTTTTGAAAATTTCCCAGGCCGACTCCTAAAAGTGTATTCTCCGACAACATATTTAAAGACGCCTGCATTTCCATATACCGGTTTTTAATGTGACGTTTGCTGTCCATATCCTTATATTTTTCCCCCGGCCTTATTTCGGGAAGTTTGACCTGCATGAAGTCATCGTTGCTTATCATAAATCGTTTATCGTCAAAGGTTTTTGCATATAACGTGTTTTTTCCCAAGGCCTCAATTTGAACCAGCCTCCTGTAATAATTTTCATTAACGCTGCCCTGTTCGTATATGCCGGTAAATTCTTTTAAGGCAGTGATGTTTTTGGCTGGCATTACAAACGGATAGACGGCAAACAGGATAAGGACTGATATAAAAAACCGTGTAAACACTTTTTTGCCGGACATCCAACTGATAACAGTCAGGCTGATAAGCAGGGAAAGTAAAGCGCTGCCGGATAACAAAATAAGATAAGTAATCAATAACAATGCTCCCATCCAAATTTTTCGACTTTTCCTGTTTGACGTCAAAAACTCAATATAAATCAACGGGATAACCATGCAAAGATACGTTCCGAAAATATTCCGGTTTACAAAAAAACCTCTCACAAAGTAGGGATCTCCATCCAGTAAAGTATGTTGAACAAATGCAACAGTCATTATAATTGTGGTTGAGATAAATAAAATATTTTTGACGGTTGCGGTTTTTATGCTTTGAAGATGATTCGCAAGTAACAGATAGAGTAAAAAAAAGTATTCAATCCATTGAATGAGTCCTTTTAACCATTCGAGCGTTGAGAAGGCGTTAACAAAGGACAATCCCCCAATCGCGATAAAAAACAAAACCGGAGCCGGCGGCAGTTTGACGGGAGGCGAATTTTTATCAATCAAACGATTGATAATCCAAAGCAACGAGCAAACGGCAATGATAACATCGACGAATGAAAAATTGACCTGAATCAAAGGATGTACCGGATCGGACGACGATATCCATGCCGTATTGATTAATAAGGGAAACAGGAACAGGGTGGATAAAAGCCCCCAACTCATAAATTTTTCGTATAATAATTTGTATTTCATCGATTTATAATTATAACAGGATACTTAAAATGATTGTTACGGATAACGCAAGAATGAAACCTGAATTTATCATTTTGAATTTCTTTTCATCCGACAGGCAGTTAACGACAAGTATAAAAAGAATTACATACTTTATCGTATTACTGAGTAAATGTATGTCTGAAGCCGGATTCATTTGATAATGCCGGAAAAAGAACGGATAGAATAAAGCCGTTGAGATAAACAGAAATGCGCAGGCGTAAAAAAAATACCTTCCAAAAGGATGGGTAATTATTTTTACTTTACTTTCAATAATTACCTTTGTCAGGAATGTCAGCATACCGACAGCCAGGAACACGGTAGATAAGGGTATCTGCCGGATAATATCGACTTTCTCGGCAATACTGAAAATAAACAGAAAAAGCAAGGCGAAAATTACGCTCAATATCCGGTAATTTGCCGGCCTGATCTTTTTTGACAGGTGTATAAATACGCATATCCCCAATAAAATTGAGAGGAATACAATCTGCCGGATATCTATCGTTTTATACGAAAACGGCAGGAGCGTCAAAATCAACAGCAGCGCTATTTCTGCTGTTCTTGTATGGATTTGTCGAATAATATTCATTATTTTTGTTTTATATGTTGCGAATAAATTTGTTACCATTGTTTTCTCTGTGTATGCACGTATAAAGCAATCTTTTGTCTCTTTATTATGAATTGTAATTTCCTGATAACCATTCTGTTATTTTTTTTATGATTTCATATTCCCAACTTAATGAATAAAAGCTGTGGTTGGCGCCTTTTACAACATAAGTATCCGACGGTATATTATGCCGGTGGAGCATATCCTGTATTTGCCGGAGAGCCGGTTTTGTTTCCGGGTCTTTTTCCCCATGTATAAGCAACATTTGGCCTTGAAATTTACCGAATGGTTTTTCTCCCGGTTTTTGAACGGGGTTTACGGCTTTTTTACCGGATGTTGAAATTTTCTTTTTTTTACTCAAAAGACCATATATGGGTTTGGACAGGTTGCGCCGGATAGCTGAAAAATGTATTTCTCCATTCGTTAATTTGTTCCATGTTTCCCTGCGAAAAATCTTTTTAACATACTCGTTTAGCGTGTTCCCGGCCCGGTTTGCAGCCAGTTCCGATTCCGCTTCCTGCTGCCGCAATGCGGGACTGGACAATTCAATAACATGCGTAACCGGAAGATTCCCGCTCCGGGCATAATATAGCGCTAACTTGGCGCCCGAACAAATTCCCGTCAATACAATCGCCGGATGATTTAAAACCGTATTCACATAACACAATACGGCGTCCAAATCCTCAATCATGCTGTGATTGTTTGTCTGCTGTCGGCAACCATGGCTGTAACCTTTTCCGCGGAAATCAAACCGGAAGCAGTTGTATCCGCCGGCAGACAGTTTCCGGGCCAATTTAACCAGCATGTCGTGAGGTCCCGATCGATGCCCCGCCCATCCGTGCAGAAAAACAACCGCTACATTTTTTTGTGGAGGATTTTTCAATTCCGGTCGATGCCATATTCCGTAAATAGACTCGCCCTTTACTTTCGGGTCAAATAGTATTTCATCCATTTTCAACATATTATGCGTGATGAATAGTCAAATAGTTGCAAACGGTAGCGATAAGATTTTCGTTCTCTACATCATCTACTTTATTCCAAAACAATTCCATTTGAACCGTGGCATAATTTAGTTCCGGCCTTATCGCTTGAATTTCCTGTACGGCTTTTGTTTCTTTACCGTTCATGGATACAGAAATTACCAGGCCTTTCCGGATATGTTCCATCCGTTGGGCAAGCGTTTCTTTTTCCTGTTCCGCCGCCAAATCACGATACAGTCCCGAGCCGATTTCATATCCCTCAAAGTCGATGCTGTTGTCGTTTTGGAGGTCTTGCAATAAATCGTCGCGGTTGGAAGTTATCTTGCCGTCCGTACATAATTCTTTCATCAGTTTATGCCGCAATGATTTCCGCAGGTAATCCACCGGTTTTAGCGCCGGCTCTATCCAGATGTTTTCTGCAATATTCCGTTGCCGGGATGCATAACAGATGGCAAGGAATGCCCCCAAGCGCAAACCGATAATACCCACTTTGGGTAAGGGTGTGTAAACTTTCAGGGTATTTACGGCTCTGTATATATCGCCGATCCATTCGGAGAATCTTACCGAAGTAAAATTTCCTTCGCTGTCACCGCATCCGCGCAAATCGAACATCAAAACCGGAAATCCTCTTTTATACAATTCCCTGGATAATTCGACTAATGTCCTGTGCGAACTTTTCTTTTCTTCCGCAAACGGGTGAATAACGACAAAACCGGTTGTTTGGCGGATTTCAGGTTCGGGAAGAAACAAAAATCCGAACAAACGTATATCTCCTTCTATAAATAATGCTTTTTCCATGAATGTTTATTCCGTTATTATTCTATTTGTTCTTTAAAAAGTTTCCAATAAAATCCTTTCCGACCGATCAATTCTTCATGCGTCCCATTTTCTATTATTTTGCCTTGATCCATGCAGACAATCTCGTCCATGTCGCGAATGGCGCTCAGGCGGTGACTGATGACAATCATGGTTTTGTCGGCATACAACCGGCATAAATGTTCCAGGATATTTTTTTCACTGTCCGAATCCAGTTCCGATGTCGCTTCATCCAAAATGATTACATCCGCATCTTTAAGTATGGCGCGGGCGATGGCGATCCGCTGTTGCTGTCCTCCCGATAATCCGGCTCCCCGGTCTCCGATTAGCGTATCGAACCGGTCAGGTAACTGATGAATATGTTCTGCTATGTTTGCCTGAATGGCGGCTGCCTCTATTTCTTCTCCTGTCGCATCCGGTTTCCCGTAACGTATGTTTTCGCCGATACTTTCATGAAACAGTTGATTATCCTGAGTTACCAGCGCTATCCTGCGCCGGAGGGCGTGAATATTCATCTTTCCAATCTCCCTGTCTCCAATGCATATATTCCCGCTTTGAGGTTCATAAAACCGGCCAAGCAAGGCCGTCAATGTACTTTTTCCACAGCCGCTGCCGCCGACCAGGGCATATTTTTTCCCGTGACGAAAGGTAAAACTAAATTCCTGAAGCACGGATAACCGGTCATAACTAAAATGTACTTGCCGGAAAATAATATCGTTTTGCGTGGGAATGTCCTTTTCTCCTTCCGTATTTTCGGGTTTCACTTCAAATAAATCGAAAATCCGCTGCATGGATACAGAGGCGCGTATTGCATCAAAATAAAATCCCATCAAATCGCGGAACGGGTCAAAAATACGGTTCATGTACTGTATAAAGGCAACCAGCGATCCCACGGTCATGGTTCCGGCCATTACCTGTTTGCCTCCGGCTCCAAAAATCAGTATCGGAACAAGCATCGTAAACAGCAGGGTAATGTTCCGGGTAGTTGCCGTTAGCTGTACATTCCGGATATTCAACCCGATTTGCTCTTCGATTTTTTTAAGCAGCTTATTATTTTCACAGCTTTGGCGCACGTAACTTTTAATCAGTTTGATATTCGAAAAACGCTCTATCAGGAAACTCAGGATATCCGAATCTTTTTCCCGGTTCTTTTTTATGTTTTTTTGTATTTTGGGCTGAAACCAGCGGGTGTTCAGGAAAATAAAAGGCATCACGGCCATTGAAAGTAAGAACAGACGCCAGTTCAGGATACACAGCATAACGGTTAAGCCGATGACGGAACAGGTACTGTTAATCAAACGTACTACCGTGCCGGTGAGGATGCTTTGAATACTGTTTACCTCGCTGTTCACCCGGTGTACCAAATCTCCCGCTTTGTTTTTATTGAAAAAAGAGAGCGGTAATTGCATCAGGCGCCGGAATAAATCCATCCGGATATCGCGGGTGACATGATTGCCGATCCATGTAAACAAATAATCGGAAGAATAGCTGATTACTAATCGAAATACATTGATCCCCAACAGGATTAAAAGAATTTGAATGAGCAGCGAATAGTTGTGCGAAGGAAAAACCGTATCAATGATGATTTTTAAAATGTAGGGAGACGCCAGCGATGCCACGCTGGTTAATATCATCAGTATCAACAATATTAATTCCTTTCCCCAATAGGGCTTAAGATAACGGACAAACTTTAAAAACAATTGTGCTTTCATTGGCCTCAAAGATAAGTCAATTACGTTAGTATTGACAATACCTCTTTTTTGACATAAAGCCCGTATTTTTTATTTTGCTTTAACGCTTATACCGTTTCGATATTACTCATTTTGTGTAATCGCAAACCGTAAATAAAACAATTTTCCATAACTATATTCGGATAAACAAATAATAATCAGCCGCATACATTTTTGGCATCCTATTTGAATATATTTAAATAACAATTCATCTATCTTTGTCGCACATAGAGCAATATGCGACAGCGGTTGTGATTTTGGAAAAGTGATTATTAAAATATATTAAGAATATGCTTAAAACTCATCAACTTACAAAAAGATATGAAGACGGCCAACTGGCCCTTGATTCGTTGAACCTCGAAATCAAAGCGGGAGAAATTTATTTCCTCCTGGGCGCTAACGGCGCAGGTAAGACTACGACCATCAATCTATTTCTCGACTTTATCAAGCCTACATTAGGCTCAGTATTGATTAACGGCATTGATGCGACGAAAGAACCGCTGGAAGC
>JAIROL010000141.1 GCA_031257565.1 Tannerella sp.
AAGTACGATAGCGAAAACAACCTGATGGCATACCTGTATCTTGAAAACAAGACGTTTGTTAATGCGCATTTGTTGAAAGCGGGGCTGGTGGGGATAGATGATAAGTTGGAGTTTAAGCATAAAAATAAATTTGAGAATATAGAAATATGTTTAGAGCAATTATAGAAAATACACCCCTTTATACGGCTTTAATCAGTATAATGGTTTCTGTTATAACTTTTTTCTTAACAAATTACATTAAAAACTATTTTGAAAATAACTTGTTAAAAAGAAAGTTGGAAACAGAGCATAAATTTAATCAGCAAAAGAAAATTAAAGAAGTTTTGTCAAAATATAAAATTCACATGCTTACTGCTTGTGAAGATTTTAATTATAGAATGTGGAACTTTTATTCAAATTATCCTCAAAAATGGATGAATATTTCCGAAAAAGACAATGATTATGGTTCCATACATTATTATTTTCACTCCTTTGTATATCGTTTTCTTTCTATACTTGCGTGGATAAAAAAAATAAACAAAGAGATAATATTTGTTGACACGACATTAGCATCAAAAAATGATTTAGAATTTATTAAATTTATCCGCTGTATATCGCAATTATTTTGCAATTTAACTGCCATAGAAAGGGAGCGTGCAGATGGGACATATGCTATAGATCATTTTTTTAGAGACAATCTTAATACATTCCCAGATGCTATTATTACAGAAAATGGAATTAAATCTTATTCTGAATATGTAAAAGAATTAATACTTTTACAACAACCCTTATCTGAATTATATCAATTTTTTGATAGTATATCACCGACAGAAAATAGGAAAAGATACGACAGATTATATTTTTTGCATTTAATTGTTATGGCATTTCTTAATAATTATGGTTATGATTATCAGAAAACGGGCAAAAGAAAATTGAAGCAAATATTAAATCACCCGCTGAAAGATGTTAATATAAGAGGTTTTTTTGAATTTTTGAACAGTTATAAATTAGTTAAAAATAAAGAAGTACGAAATTTAATTAGAACTTATGGAACAAAATAAATATTCATTAGACTTTGGCAAAAAGGAAAAAGACCTCAACTACGCCTGCCAAACCTGCCAACTTTCGCGTCCAAACAAAGTCGGCGCAGTAATGGCATTGATACGTGAATGCCAGCCGCAAACCATTTCCGATTGGGAAAAGTGGTATTTTGAAAATGCCTGTACGGAGGCAAAAACGAGAACCAAAATCACGCAGGAAAGTTTGCAGGAACTCGGCGAACGGCTTTACGAAAAAATCACAGAAGTCGTTATCCCCGAATGGGAAGCCGCATTCAAAGCACTCACTTTGCAGGATTGTATTGATTACATTTTCAATCTCACAATCAATCGCACTTTCGACGGTTTTATTCGTGAGAAATCGGTGGTGAATGACGGTTTGGCAAAGATTTTCCCCGAACTTACATTTGAAGAAAGCGACCCCGAACTCGACCACGCGGGCGATATTGATTACATTGCTAAAGTAGGCGACAAAGCATTGGGTATCCAAATAAAGCCCGTTACGGCAAAAGCCAATTTCGGAAACTATTCTGCCACCGAGCGCATGAAAGCAAGTTTTACCAATTTTGAAGCGCAATTTGGCGGGAAAGTGTTTGTTGCTTTCAGTCTTGATGGTGAAATTGCCAATAGAGAAATAATTGAAGAAATCAGGCAGGAACTTGAACGGTTGAAAAGTTTTTGAAGTAGGAAGTTTTTTATCGGTTATTTGCAAGTTGAGCCTTACAGATAAACCTTTTTGAGCCGCAGAGGAAACCGACCTTTGCGGCTCTTACTTTACCTTTGCACAATGAAATTTCAAAATAAAAGGAAAATGAAAAAGGAAATAAAAAGCAAAAGTAAAACCGGAAGAACAACGGTAGATAGCCCAAGTATCAACGAAAGTGTCGATGTAAGCCGTCGCGACATGATTAAAAACGTAGTCATTGCGGGGCTGGCGACAGTTGCCGTCTCTTCCTTGCCGACAATACAGGCAATGGCGGGCAGCGCACCGGCGCAACAACCGGATGACGTTCAGCCGGCAATAGATCCGCGTACCCGATTCCCGAACAATCAGCCGGTGCAAGAGCAGGAGTGGCCCGGACTTCAATGCGACATGACGCCGAGACCTGACTGCGGAGAAACGAGTTACCGCGGTTCCGGACGACTGGCCGGACGTCGCGCCCTGATTACCGGCGGCGATTCCGGCATTGGCCGTGCGGTGGCGATTGCATACGCACGCGAAGGCGCCGACGTTGCAATTAATTACCTGCCGCAGGAAGAATCCGACGCCGCGGAAGTGATTGACCTCATCCGCCGTGAAGGACGGAAAGCCGTCGCAATTTCCGGCGACCTTCGTACCGAGGAATTTTGCAAGAGTTTGGTTAGCCGGGCAGAACGCGAGCTCGGCGGCCTCGACATCCTCGTCAACAATGCCGGTTATGGCTGGTTCCTGCCCGACATACTCGAACATCCAAGCGAGAAATTCGACCAAACGATAAAGACCAACCTCTACGCTCCTTTCTGGCTATCGAAGGCGGCTGTCGCGGTGATGAAGCCGGGAAGCGCAATTGTGTTCACGAGCTCGGTTACCGCCTTCTCGCCTGCCAAAGACTTCCTTGGCTACAGCGCCACGAAATCCGCCATTGTCGCATTCACCAGCGCCCTCGCCAAGCAAGTCGCCAAACGTGGTATCCGGGTAAACGGCGTCGCCCCCGGACCGGTATGGACGCCAATGCAGGTCTATTTCGGCGCTCCCGCCAACAATGTCGAGAGTCTTAATGCTTCGACGCCCCTGGGGCGCATGGGGCATCCGGTGGAAATGGCGCCGATCTACGTTACCCTGGCAGAAGGGCAGAGCAGCTTCGTTACAGGCAGCACATGGTCTGCCGATGGAGGACGGCTGTAGATTCATTTGCAGAATACCTCAACGGTATGCAAACAAAAATATCCAGGAGGGGAAATTCGTATATCAGGGCAGCATTATCTTTTACACAAGTATGCCTGCGATGCAGGCATACCTGATTCTATACGGATGTAAAGGTAGTATTTTTCTTAGAAGAACAAATAACGGTTATCTTTCACGTTCGCTTTAAGATAAAGATCATTTATATAGCGACTCAACATCCGTTCATGCATGCCCTTCAAATTGTCCTGTTCGGTTTCCTGAGAGAATGTCTCATTCTGGTTTTCTCTTGCATAAAGCTGAAGAACTATTACCCCGGCATTACCTTTAATGGGCT
>JAIROL010000157.1 GCA_031257565.1 Tannerella sp.
GTTGGGTATAACCCCGCCGATATCTCATAAGGGTTGAATAAGAAGAGCCGTGTGAGGGGAGACTTTCACGCACGGTTCTGTGAGAGGCTGGCGCTGAAATGCGCTGGCCTACTCGACACTCTTCGAGCGGGGTAGCCGGGTCTTGTACCTCCTTGATGATCGGAATACCGCCGTAGCGTTTTACCATACCAAAATAATAGAATGCACGCAGGAAGTGCGCTTCCCCTAAATATTCATTGATCTGTTCTTCCGAGTGAAAAGCCGTATAGTTGGGTATTGCTTCGATGAAGTTGTTAATACGGCGGATGCGCTCATATGGCCAATATTCAGGGGTACCGTCTCCATCTCTTCGTCCGGCCGCTTCAGCCCCAAGTACTGCCGGGCTGTTCTTCTGTGCCTCCCAATAGTTTCCGATGTCGTTCCCTGAAGCGTAACCCCTGTTATGGTAATAATTGAGGTCTTCTATCGGAAGTTCGTTGTAAATTGCCCCGAAGTAGGTTCTGATCCCGTAGTCGGAATTAAACAGCGTACCCTCGTCAAAAATACCTTTTGGCTCCAAATCCAAATCATGGCAGGATGAAACGATAAGCCCGATAATAAGCGCCACGATCAAGTATATACTATTTTTTCTCATTTTCATTATAATTATTTTTTCAATCATATTAGACTGTTTCTCGCCATGGCATAGCCCAAGCAAGTTTGCCCTCTGCTTATTTGGCTTAACGAAACAGTTCAATTAAAATTTCAATATCGCGCCAATATTGATCACTCGGTTCACAGGATAGTTGTAAAACAGGACGCTGGCGTTGGTACCGGTATTGGCGCCTCCACGGGTACCCGGGCGCTCCGGGTCCATATACTTCATTCCCGAGAAAGTTAGCAGGTTGTATCCATTCACATAGAAACGAATATCATTCACATTCACTTTTGTTACCCGGACCTTAGGCAGCGAGTATCCTATTTCGAACGATTTCAAACGGATGTATGAAGTGTTTTTGATCCCCGTAGTTCCCGTATTGAACGGACGGCCTGTGGCAGGATAATAACCCTCTATCCATTGTGTGTCCGGATGCCAGGGGTCGTCCCATATATTTGCCGTATGCCAGCGGTCTGTGTACATACTCAAGGCCGCGCCACCGTTAAACGGCCCTACTTCCGTAAATACTTCGTCATACTGATTGTAAACACCTGCCGAACCTTGCCAATACATTGATAAGTCGATGTTCTTCCAGGTCGCGCCCCCGTTGATGCCGTAGTTGAAAGTCGGCAGATTATACGTAGCCACAGGGAATTTATCATCGTCATTGATCACACCGTCGCCGTTCCAGTCGAAATAATAATAGTCGCCCGGAAGAGATCCCTGGTGGAAGTTACCGCCGGTAGTGTTGTGCTGGTTGCGAATTTGGTCTAAACTCGTGAAGCGTCCAGCTTCCTGTATGGCGAACCAGATGTCGCGGTTACGTCCCGACACATCCTGGCGATACCAGTTTTCCATTGAATTTCCGGCAGGACTATCGAGACGGTAGATCCATCTGTTCTTGGTAGCCGAAATCTGTCCGTTTATCCAATAGGTAACGTCTTGCCGGCGATTCCTGTGTCCCAGGCTGATCTCCCAACCGAATGTCCGGTCGCTCTCAAGGTTTTGCTGCGGCATACTGGCGCCTACCGAACCGGGGAGTTCTACTTCCGGTGTTCTCAACAAGCCTTTACGGGTACGTCTGAACGCTTCCAAAGTACCTGTTAATTTTTGGTTCCACAGGTTGAAGTCGATACCCCCGTTTTCCGTCGTAGCGGTGTACCATGTCAAGTTAGGGTTAGGGATAGCCGTTGGATTCACGGATGTCATAAATACGCTGTTGTAATACCAACCTCTGTCGGCTGTCAGGTTGTAACCCACGATCGTCGAAGGATAGTTGCCGGCCGAGCCGTCATCTCCCAATTTACCGATGGATGCACGGAGCATCATATTGGTAAGGAACGGAACACGTTCTTTAATAAAGCCCTCTTCGCTTAGTCTCCAGCCTGCTGACAGCGATTGGAACAATCCCCAGCGTGTTGCTTTCGGGAAGCGGGATGATCCGTCGTAACGGAACGAGTAGTCGATGATATATTTTGACTTGTAGTCATAATTAGCCTTGCCCACGATAGACTGACGGGCATTGTCGCCTACGCCGCCCATTCCGCCGACCTGATTTTCTTCATCTCCGGCAAACAGGTAATCACTGTCGAAAAACATATTACGGCGGGCATAGAAACTATCCCAGAAGTTGTATTGCTCTTCAAACAACACCATGCCGTCCACATTGTGATCGCCGAATTTGTTGGCATAATTAAGCGACAACTGCATAACCGTACCGTAACCGAGTTCGGTTCTGCGCTCCAGATTACCCGGACTGTTCCGTATAAACTGTTGGAGCGTTCCGTTGTCCTGACGATTATACAAATAGTAAGTACGCTGATGCGAAGTATTGTTTTGTGCGTTGTAATCGTAGCTGTAAAAAGCGCGTGCGTTAAGCCCCTCAATACCCGGAATGTCATAAGTCAAAGCCAATGCTCCGTTGAAGTTCGTACGTTTTACCTGACGATATCCTGTAAAGTCGCTGTTGATGGCGGCAACGGGGTTTTCGCTTTCCAACATCTCCGTGTCGTATGCAGGAAGATCGTGGTCGCCGTCAATCCACGCTTCCGAAGTCGGGCGGTAAGTCCAGGCCTTTTTATAAACCGACCAGATATCGGTAAACGGTTGGTTTCTTTCGTCCATATAACCGCTCAGCATGATGGACGCTTTCAACCGGTTGGTAATGCGGGCATCGACATTGCCACGAAAGTTCCAGCGGTCATAGTTCAACGATTTGCTTTTGTAAGCCCCCATTTGCTCCATATAACCCAGATTGAAAAAATAGTCGATTTTACTTGAGCTACCATTTACAGAAAGGTTGTGTTGCTGCTGAGGCGATACCTTGTCAAACAATTCATTCGTCCAGTTCGTACTGTGTCTCAAACCTGTGCTGTATTCAAACATCTGGTCGTAGGTGTAACGAAGGGGCGCAAGATGGAAATAATTGCGACCAAAGTTATTGTTCAGTTCTTTTTCGTTCATCAACAGCATGTGCGTTACGGCGTCGGCCGTTTCGGGCATATAGAGGAACGACTGAAAGCCATAGTTGGTGGAGAACGTAATGTCAAACTTACCTTCAGTGGCAGAGGCGCCGCGTTTGGTCGTAACAAGGATCACACCGTTTGCCGCACGTACGCCGTAGATAGCTGCCGAAGCATCTTTCAAGACCGAGACACTTTCAATCTCACTTGCGTCCATACGAGAGAAGTATGCCTGGTCGCGCGGAACACCGTCCACCACGATCAGTGGGGCGCCCATACCGCGAATGTCGATCGCATTATCGAACTCTCCCGGCTGAGAACTTTTTTGCGAGATACGCACGCCCGGAAGTTTACCCGATAGCATATTTACCACGTTTTCGTTTTTCGTAACTACGATTTCCGAGGCCGTAACTGCCGCGACGGCGCCCGTCAACGTTTCTTTCCTGCGGGTTCCGTATCCTACTACTACCACCTCATCCAAGATTTGGGCGTCTTCCTGCAATACAATATTGAGGGTGGTGGATGAAGCCGCCACAACCACATCGTCATAGCCAATGTAAGATATTCTTAACATTTCATTGGGAGTGGTTTCTATTGAGAATTTCCCGTCAATGTCCGTAGCCGTTCCGCGAGTTGTGCCTTCTACTTTCACACTGGCTCCGATAATCGATTCGCCATGGGCGTCAAGAACCGTTCCATTTACGGTTCGTTGCTGGGCAAACATCGGGAATGTCGTTATAAAGCAAAAAAGCATGATCACTATCGATTTCAGTGAAGGCGGATACATATCTTTTTTTATCATATTATTCAATTACTATTAGTTCAATGGTACAATTATTTTTTTTAGAAGTTCCCCCTACTTTTCCTCGCGGGGATAACAACTCCTCCTTTGGAAGTGTTAGGGAGGCTTCTTTGTTGGGGCTGTCGCGACAGATCCTTTGTCATAATCCGGATATTTTAATTTTATCTCGGAGCAGGATCGGATACATCTGCCGGACTGACACGACGGTTAATCCAAAGGAAAACCAGCGATCCGTTATGACCGATAGATCTTTCTCCATAAGCGTACTCATAAGTCAAACCCACTCCTGCACGCAGTGCATTTCCCCGATAGTTGTCCGACATTTCAATACCTGTATCGATTATACGGAATCCGAAAGTATTCCACATTTCATCAGTGGAGATACCGTCATAGCCTCCAATGATTTCGCCATTCCCTTTCTGCTCATCGGGAATGTCGAGGTTGCGACGTTGCGAAGCAGCAATGGATGATTGGCGGTTTTTCCAACACAGACCCTTTGAATGTTTGGCTAATTTTTTTCCGAGTTCTCCAAGTTGAAGCTCTTCCCCGTCATTGTATATGAGGTAATTGGCGCCTACTGATACTTCGTAGTTCCCGAAAGCCTTGACGAAGTTTCCGCCATCATGCATCGGCCTGAAATCGCCTGTCGTGAATTCTTTGTTAAAATTATAGAGACGCGCGCCTTTTTCCCATACAATATCTTCCGGATATTCAATATGGGGGCTTCCATCAAACGTACCTGCAAATGCTTCATCGGGAAGAGCCGCGATCGGGTCCGCTATTTTCCAATAAATTTTGTGTTTGACCACATCATCAACGATAACGTTGATAAGGATACCGTCTTGTCCGTCATTGGGTGCGTCGCCGTTTGTGCCCGGGCGCGCTTTTAATTCCCATGTTCCGTCGTCCGAGAGGGCATTGCGGAATACTTCATAGCGGTTATCGCGCGTAACATTGTCGTTTTGAAGCGTCCTTGCACCTAATTCGAATCGAACCGTACCCTCGGGAAGTTCAGCGAAAAGGTCTTTGAAGTTGAATGTCCCCAGGACATCGACCGTGGACTCCGGTAGAGTGGCAGTAGAGAAACCATTATTCAACTCGGCATAGTCGATAACCGCGCTTATAAGTTTTGCTTCAACTATATCTTCCGGTGTACCCATGAAATCTGCCGAGACTACCAGGTTGAAATAGTTGGACATATAAACAGCGCCGCTAAGGTTCATTTGAAGCGCTACGGCATAAGTTTTGCCGGCCGTTTCGGTATCCAGCACACGAACAGGCACGTTAATGTAGTCGCCATCAAGCGTCACCTTGCCATCAACGTTGAACAGCTCCCTTGCCGAACGTGTTTGAAGCACATGGGCTGCCCCGATAGTGAAACTTGCGTTTTCGAGTGTGGCAGTCGTGAGCGCGGGTTTAACGAGAAATTTGACGGTTGCCCTGCCATTGGGACCGGTACGAACCTCTCCATCGGTAAATTCGGGAACGTAAACCAACGAGTGGAGTCCTGTGCCAATAGGCAATTCATAATCCTTGCCATCCACAGTGATAACGATGCTGTTCTCTTTTTCCAAAACATCCAAAGAAGCGCCGCCACCGACAGACGGGTTGATCGTGATCGTTTGGCCACTACTGAGGACCAAAGTCCAAATACCGTTGTTTTGCGTGGCGCTTGTAATGGTTGAACCTGCCGGAAGGTTTTCCAATTGTTCTTTTATTTCCCGAATCATACCCTCAACAACAGTCAATCTTGAATCCAGGTCATCATTTTCATCGCTACATGAAACGAAAGTTCCTATTGAAAGAACCAAGGCTCCGATGAGGAGCATACAGAAAAATTGTTTGTTCATACATAAATGTTTAATTAATATTAGTAAAAGATAAAACTTTAAAGAACTAAGAGTAATGTCGCCGACAGGATAATTTTTACTGAATCAGGTTAAATTTTCACATCGGTATCGATTCATTTTTTTTGACTAACTTTGCTTGCAGAATCCGCACTCGACAACACCGGATTTTGGCTTGTTGTTTAAAAAAGTTTTCAAAGATGTCCGGCAGTCATTAAAAAACACATTAAAAAACACATTAAAATGGCAGTAATTAACCAAAAATGACTGATTATTTTGTATTTTTAACATTTTTCTTGTTGTCAAGGAAGAAAAAACACAGATATTTGTAAATATCTATTGAAAGTTAGTTGAGTTTAAATTAACATAATGTCTAATATATTGCTTATTATCCTGATATTATTATTAAACTGCATTTACACAAATGCGAATATTTCCGAGTATGGACTTCATATTCGGTCTTATCCGTTACCTGTTTCCCATTTTACGAGTATGATTTTGGAAAATGGTATGCCCATAAAAACAGAGGGAAAGCAATTGGATTTGAACTTCGACTTGCGGCTCAGGGGAGATAATGTTTTCGGCACGGTATTTCGTGTGATTACGGATGCTAACGAAAATATAGACTTAATGTATCGTGTAAGTGAAAATGACATTCGTTTACCTTTCTTACTGGCAGGAGAAGAAGTTTTCCTCATTCAGAAACAAGCGAGGGTGGAAACCTGGCTGAATGTAACACTATCGCTGAATCCCGGGAGCGGACAAATTGTGTTGCAATACGACGGCGAAGAAATTGAAATAATGCACGAAAAACTGAAGGGTACGAAAAGTGTGCGTATTGCTTTCGGATATTGTCCATTCGAGGGATTTGTCTTAGATGACATTGCCTCTGTAAATATAAAAAATGTCAGTCTGAAAAGGGATAATCGGGAAATACGTCTTTGGAGAATGAAGCAACACGTCGGCGATATTTGCTACGACGAAGTTGCGGGCGTACCTGCCGTGGGTGAAAACACGCAATGGATAATGGACGATTATATTACCTGGCGAAAAATTTATGAACAAGCGTTGAACACAGCGCCCGCTATTGCATTTGATTCCATAAGAGACCAATTTTTCATCACGACAGATACGGAAATTTACACATTTTCCCCCTCCCAAAAAATAAAGGGAATACATGTGGATACATCAATGATAAGAGGAGGGGAATATGCGGCAAACGCCCCCAATCAACTGATTTACATTTATTCGGAACAACAGTTAGTATCTTATAACCTGACCGAGGATATTTATTCCGTTTTCGATTTGACCCAAAGCATGTGGAAAAGTAAAAAAAAACCTGCGGCAGACCATGATTACTGGAATAGCTCCGTTGTTTTCAATCCGGTCGATTCGGCGCTGATTAGCTTTGGAGGGTATGGGCACTATCTTTATAATAACGAGTTGCTTTTCTGCTATCCTTTACACGGGAACAAACCACCACAGCGCGTATATTTGTCGTCTATCGATCCCCGCTATTCGCCGGCCTCCGTTCTCGTGGACAATAACCTGTATATCTTCGGCGGTCGCGGATCTCCTACGGGACGGCAGGAGTTGTCCCCCCGTAACTATTATGACCTGTATTCGGTAAATTTGACCGACAAAACAGTAAAACAGCTATGGTCATTGACGGGAAGTCCCGAAAACGGAGATTTCATACCGAGCGAGAATATGATTTACGATAGTGAAAATCAATGTTTTTACGTCTTCACTTCGCAATCTGGCGGAGTGTTGATGAAGATTGATACGGTGCATACAACATTAGAGCCGATGTCTTTGCCGATTGGAATTAGTTTCAACACTCATTACATCTATACAAATTTGTTTTTCACACCCGGGCAGCAAAAACTGTATGCATCCATTCTACTTTCGGAAGTGAGCGGAGAATCGACTTTGACAATATACGAAATGGATTATCCGTCCGTTTCGGTTAAATCTGTGCAACAGGGCCATACAGAAACAGGGCAAAAGCAGTTTCGGGGAAATTGGAGCTATATCTTCGGACTTATCTTTCTATGCATAACAGTTGTAGCCATTGCATATTATTATCGGAAAAAGAAGAGAGCAGGGCAAAAAAAGGAAGCAGGAGTTCCACTCGAAGCTGTGCCCGCTGTCCATACCCCCGCTTTCGAGGAAGAAAGAACCGGGCAATATTACAATTTTACCAGGGGATGTATCTGTTTTTTGGGTAGGTTTAGGGTATTCGATAAAAAAGGAAATGATATTACCTCTTTGTTTTCACCGACGCTTACATCTTTGCTTATTGCACTCGTTTGCTATTCCGCCAAAGATTCAAAGGAGATCAGCGGCAACCAATTGATCCGGTTGCTGTGGTCTGACAAATCCGAAGAAGCTGCCAAAAACAATCGGAACGTATATATGAGTAAGCTGAGAACAATACTTGAGGAGGTTGGGAATTTGAAAATTGTCAATCAAAACAGCTATTGGAGAATCCAAATAGAGGATGACACCTTGTGTGATTATTTGGAAATAATGAAGCATTTTGAAGAAAAAGGCAATCAGGATTTAGAAAAGATGTTGGAGTTGCTTACGCGAGGAGCGATGCTGCCCAATATGGAAGTTGATTGGATAGACACGTTCAAAAACGATTTTGCCAACACGGCTATAGATTTTTTGTGTCGAATTTTGAAAAAAAACGATTTGGCGGATTCCCTGAAGTTGAAAATAGCGGATACTTTGTTCCAATACGATTTCCTGAGCGAGGAAGCGTTACAGATAAAATGCTCCGTCCTCTACCAACAGAGTAAAATAGGGCTTGCAAAAACCGTGTACGACACTTTCTGCAACCTGTACAGATCCTCGTTGGGGACGGATTACCAGTATTCATTTATGCAGGTGATAGAGCCGGAATAACAAGTCGTTCCCGCACAGGGGATGTTGGTTGTTCAGCCGGAGACCAGGCCCTGACGTCAGGTAGTTCGGCGTGTCGAAATGCTGCAGGTTATACCCGATATGGATGAATGAAAGGCAGGTAACTTTTATTTTCGGGGCCAGTATCCGGTATAGCCCTTTCAGGTCACCGTCGTCATGCAGTACGTTGGCTCCGATACCCAGTCTTACGTCGAAATAGGACGTCCATATTCCGCGCGTACGGAAAGCCCTAAAGCCAATTGTTTGTTCACAGTGGGTTTATACTTTGCTCGGGATAAACATGCGAGATAAAAAGCAGAAAGCAGAACGCAAATAAAAACCACAGGGCGGTTTGTAACGCCATCTTCCGACGGCTTCCTGCTTTCCTGCCTTCTGCTTTCTGCTTTCTGCCGACATATCACAAAACCATGCCGCGTGCAGTATATCTATCTCTCCATGCTACAAAGGTAGCTCTTTATTGCAAATTAGTGCGACCTAAACGCATATACCTATATGTTTTTAGGCGTTTCATACCTGTCACGTTATTTATTCGACCCGCTGGTAAACACGTATGACAGGAGACTCATATCCATATTGCATATATATCAATTGGGGTCCTTCGGATATGTTTTTCAATGTCAGCGTATTTTTTTTATCTGTAAATTTATACTCATAAACAATCCGAGTATCTCGCAGGTACAAACATCCCTGATCCAGATAATACGCATATTCCGGACCCATATAAAAACCACTCGAAGTTATTTGGCTCTTCTGCATCGTTTTAGCCGGATAAAATTCCGTCCAGAAGCCAGAGCCACTATCCTCATTCATCAAGAAGAGACGATCTTCATCCGGCCCCTGTTTAACTAGTTTCCATTTCCCGATAATGGCTTTTTCCGCTTCTTCCTGTGACAAGTCAATGACTTCTTCATCGTCACTGCATCCCGGAAACGGGATGCAAAGCGACGACAGTAATATTGCTATTAAATATACTTTTGGGCGTTTCATAATATTGTTGTTTTTGTTGTTCTATTTTTATTATTTGACAATGATGCGCTCGGGCGGATCAATAATACAGTCCCCTGTCGAACGACGGATTTGCACCGCATATTCCCCAGAGGGCAAACCGTCCAGGCGGATCGTGGTCGCGTCGGCTATCTCTACTTCCGTTTCCCTGACCATACGACCCAGCGGCAGACTATATAACCGAACCGTAAACGTTCCCGACTGAGACAGACCGACGCGTGGCAGCCTTTTCAACGTGAAAAAGTCTTCGCCTGCCTGACGCTCTATCCGGAACTCTTCGATCCCGCCACCTCCGCCACTCCCCGCACAACTGATATAATGGGTTTCCCCTACGGCAGTCCAGGATGCAGCGCCCGGACAATCGCTGCCGACAAGTTTCATTTCCACGTCATAGTAGACGCCGGGAGAACCCGGATAATCTATTACAAGCGGGGAATATCCGTTGTAGTTGCAGCAATAGGTGTAAACTACCTGCTGATTACTTCTTCTTACCAGGCGAACCTGGTAGGACAAATTAGAAGATAAAATCGCCCGATACCGTTCATCATAAAAATATACCCGGATTTTATTGTGATCCAGTTGATTATAACACCAGTCATACGACGGGCGGGGACTAACGCCGGAAAAGGTATCGATATTCCCTTCTTCCGGCGTTCTGCCATACTCCTCGCCGGAACAGTCGCTGTCGTTATATATCTGAACGTCAGGATAATAGTCCCCGGTAATAAAGCGGAACGTATCGGCAAGATAAGTATGGGAACCCTCGCTGATATTCACATACAGCCAGCCGGTCAAGGCATTGCCGTTTGCATTTAAAACGATGGCTGTGTCGTTTGAGATGGATGCTGTAACATGTGGAGAAGGATATACCTGTATATTGACGTTTGCTCCCGGAGGAAGATATTTGATTTGATAAGCTGTCGTCGTACAGAAATAAGAACTACCGGAAACCGACGGATATTTGATTGTATTTGTTGTCACAGAACCGGTATTCGTAGGATCCAGCCAGTTGCTTAAACGAGTAGCATTTGTACCTCCGCCACTCCATGAACGATCGAATCGCCCATAATATCCATCAGGAGAATTACAGATAGAATATCCACCCACTAACTGTCCAACCACCCGTTTGCCGGAATCGAACAAAGGAGAACCGGAAGAACCTCCTTCTATTGAGCCATTGTCTAATATACCCTTCCAATGCATATTCGCAGGGTATAGCAGATCACTGTTCCAATTTGTATCATCAGAAATAGAACCGGAAACCAACGGATTGTAATCAAATGATATTTTCATCACCTCTCCGGCCGGATGATGAATATCCGTACCGGAAGTAGGGGCGCTTGTTGTCCGGTTCCACCCTAAGTAGGAGACGCGCGGATCGCGGGATATATTATTACCGGCTATTTCCATCAATGCAAAATCGCTACTAAACCATGCCGCCCTGAGCTGCGTCTGATTGTATGTGAAATAGCTTGATACATAAGAACCTCCGCAGATTTCTTTTTTATATCGGAACCGGAATGCCAAGTTTTCCGCACCTGACTGCTCACTGGGAGAAATACTTCCATCCCTCGTACTTCCATCAATACCGTCAATACAATGAAAAGCCGTTAAAATGTAAGGTTTGAAACTTCCCGACGTATTATTCAGTAGGGAGCCTGTGCAAAGTGAATTGCCATTACCCAATAAGACAAGCGCAACGCCATCCGATTCCTGCAACCATTCGGGATAACAGGCAACATCGTTATAACACGTCAATATGGCGCGTGCGTCCGTAGAAAACGGGAACATATTGACATATCCGTGCACCACCCTTGATACCTTCAGGCTTGACCGCTCTTTAGCATCCACCGGCTCGGTCAACTGGATGACCACTTCGTCGCCCGCAACCAGGTCCGTCAGGAATACAGCTGCATTTTGAGCGGAGGTAACAGGCCCGTATACCGCCATACCCGCCGGATTGTAGATATACAATTCCGCCTCTGAAGAAAGTACCATATCGCTGAATATGAAATTAATGGAATACGCACCCATGGATGTTACCTTCATGCTCCATACCCGCACCGACGACTGTTCTTCCCATATCCCGTCGTCCATCATATAGTTCACATCCATTCCGTAACCAAACCGGAATGGTACGCCCTGACTTGCATTTGCTTCGTCCTCTTTCAAAAGCGAATCCACCTTTACGGGCGGCATTTGCTTTACGGGAATCGTGACGGATTCCCGCTGCTTCAACCCGGGGAACATCTTAAACGCATCTTTCGATTCGAAGATATGCGTAGAAACCTGGGCTTCTGCGCTGAATACCCCCCCCAATAATACGAATAAAAATAAAATCTTTTTCATGACTACGTGATGTTTTATAGATATTATTAAATAATATTGCAAAGCTACATAAAAATCCCGGAATTTCTAAGCGCATACGAATAAAAAAATAGGTATAAGCGTTTAAGTCGCTGTTATTAAATAGCTATCATTTTACCTAACGGTAATTTACCCATTCATCAACAAGCTAATCCTGAAGTTGGATGTACACAAGAAACGTTAGAGTCTATTGCCGAATACAAAGGACAACCTATCAATATTGCCGATAAAAGTCAAGGCGCTGATTTTGCTCAATTAGCAAACGAATATGGATTTAACACGAAAACAATTATGCCTGGCACAACAAGTAGCGAACATCTTGCCGGCGCACAATTAAATCTTGGAAATCCATCAGCTATTACATACAATAACGGCGGAACCATGCACACAGTAGGGTTAAACAGAATACAAATACAGCAAGTACCACGTGTTTTGGGTTCGGGCTTTAGG